>CAYWND010000209.1:0-5527 GCA_964459085.1 uncultured Oceanibium sp.
ACACAGGGATGCTGTTCTGGATTGCGGGGGGCCTGGGCGCGGTTGCTTTCACCGCGTTTGTGTTTCTGACCTATCACTTCTACGAGCAGGCCGAGCGCACGGGACGGTTCACCGCCGGACTGGTGATCGCGATGTTGCTCTTGGCCGTGATGCGGCCCGAGGGCACGATCATCGTGTTGGGATTGCTGGGGTTTTTCTGGGTGTCGCGCGGATTTGGGCGCCCGCTGGCGCTGCGGGGGGCTGTGCTGGGAACGGCTGTGGTCCTGGGGGTAATTGTCGCCTTCTATGCCTGGAGGCTGCAAACCTATGGCGCGTTTTTGCCCAACACGTTCTATGCCAAGGCCGCGGATACCCGCTGGGACGAGGTTGCGGATGGTCTGGGCTATCTGGGCGCCTGGATTGCAGGGGGTGCGGGCCTGTTCCTGCTGGCCTCGCCGCTGGCGCTTGCGGCCGGGTCGGGCGCGTGGCTGCGGGCGCTGTTTGTTGCCGGGATCGTCGCGCTGGCGGTCGTGGCGGGGGGGGACCCGTTCGTGGGGCACCGGTTCCTGTTGCCCGCTGTGCCCTTACTGGCGCTGGATGTGGCGTACCTGGCGCAGACCGTCTGTCGGCGAGTTCCCCGGAACGCGACGCTGCTGGTGCTGGCCCTGGCAGCCTATGCGGTCACCCAAGTCTCTCCGCTGGTGGAACGGGGCCGGGTGTTTGCGGATCTGGGGCAGGGCGTGTCGCGGCTGACCGAGGGCACGTGGCCGTTTCGCGCGGTCGCGCATTCCGGGCAGACGGGCCGGTTCGTGGATGTTGCCGCTGAATTCGCAGGTATGATCCCGCCGGGCATGGCTGTCGCTGGATCGGATGTCGGCGCGCTGGCCTGGGGATCCGGGGTGCCGATCATCGACGCGCGTGGGTTGAACCACCCTGTCATCGCCCATCTGGACAAGCCCCAAGGTACTCGCGTCACCTGGGGCGACATCCGGGTCGACGCGGCCGTGGCCGAGGGGGCAGGGGCGGTCTATCTGTGGTTCCCCGACCCGATCTTTTGGCGGTGGGAAGATTTCACCCGGCCAGACATGGCCTGTGACATCGGCGCGCGCGAGATGGTGGTCCCGGTCGCAGCCCACGCCGAGTTGCTGGACCGCGAGTTTGTCTGCGTCTCGGCCCCCAGTGCCCGGTACGACGGCTGGATCAACTTTTTCGCCCGCAAATCCGCAGTTGACCGGATGGATCTGCCACCGGGCACATCGCTGTCCCAATGCGTGCCGGATTTCGTTGCCACGTGCGGCGGCTAGGGCCGGATATAGCGACTTGAAACCCGTGCATCGGTCCTGTATCTGACGGGGCCTGACGGGTGATTAGCTCAGCGGTAGAGCGCTACGTTCACATCGTAGATGTCAGTGGTTCGATCCCACTATCACCCACCAAACCCATGCGGGGGATGCGACCGCGTTTGGGGTGATTAGCTCAGTTGGTAGAGCGCTTCGTTTACACCGAAGATGTCGGGAGTTCGAGTCTCTCATCACCCACCATACACATCAGATGGATCGGTCTTTTTTTTCAGCATCCCAAAGTGCACAGACGCTACTCTTCCGATTTGTACAGTCGGCGCGGGCAGCGCCGAAGTCCTTTCCCTATTGACTTGCAGATTGTGTCTTGCCGCCCAGACACTTTGACTTGCGCAGATTGTTTTGCAGTGTCTTTTCAGAGACCTTTTTGTCCCTATTGACCTCCATGGTAAAGTTTGCTTGCCCGACGGTACCTGCAGTGACCCAGGCATCGGGTATTATACCTTGAACCAGGTGCTTCTTTCCTGGCGGGAGTGCCGGTACGGTGGGCACGCCTCCGATTGAAAGGGCTGCAAATCCAGGCGCCCAAACATTTACACGAGCGGGCTTGCTTGCCGCGTCGCCGATGTTGGTCACGTAGAAAGCATACTGTGCCATTCCATTCTTTAGCGGGCCACAGTATCCCGTTCTTGGCTTGCCGCTGTTTCCGCGATACCGCGGCGTTATCGCGAGATCGGGGAGCGTGTTCGAGTTTAGGCCGCCAACGCTATGGCTGGAGCTGTTAGCGCCCTGCGTCTTTAGGGTCTGAGCCTCGATATGGCTTGCCAACAATATCGAGGCGACAAGGGCAAAAAGAAACGATTTCATAGTAAGTCTCCGAGGTGATGCCCTTGTGGGTCGTGCCTTGCGTTGATCCAGCTCAATACAATGTTTCCGCCAAACAAAGTAGCCCTTAGCGGCCACTGCATTTCTAGGGTATGCGGTCAAGATCCGGTCGTTTGAGGGCAGCAAAGCATGACCGGATTCTCTAAGACAAAGGGAACGTAGCAGTTGGTGGACGGCAATCTGTGGACCTTAGCGGTTCACTTCGGTTTTGGGCACGGCGATCGATCCCGCCCCAATTCGCACGCTCATGATATTCTCGCTTGACGGGCAAAGGGCGCGGGAATAGAAGGCTCGTCACGGGTCGCGGTGGTGACCCGACGCGGTTGTAGCTCAGTTGGTTAGAGTGCCGGCCTGTCACGCCGGAGGTCGCGGGTTCGAGCCCCGTCAACCGCGCCACTTATCCCCTCAATCGACAAGACCCCGGGAATATGGGACACAAGGCCCATGTTGCTGGCCTTTCCTGCCCGTCCTGGTGGTTCGTTTCCGGTTGTCCGCGCCGCGGCAGCGATCTCGCTGGGTATACTGGTGATGGTTGCGACCTATCTGGTTGCCGACAACCTGACCCGCGAGCGCGAGGCGACGCGCGCGGATCTGCGGATGGAGTTCTATCGCTCGACCCTGGTGTCGGCGCTGGAGCAGTATCAACACCTGCCATTCATCCTGGCGCGGGATCCGCAGATTTCCGGCGCTCTGGCTGGCGGCGATGTGCAGGCCGTCAATCTGCGGCTGGAGGCGTTTGCGGACGAGGCGGGGGTCGACGCGATCTATCTGATGGACCGCAGTGGCCTGACGATTGCCGCGTCCAATTGGGCGGATACGCAGACCTTTCTGGGACAGAACTACGGATTTCGCCCATACTTCCTTGACGCGATCGGCGGCGGCGAGGGCGAGTTCTTTGCCATCGGGGCCACGACCTCGCGGCCCGGCTATTTCGTATCCGGCCCGGTGCGCGGTGCCGAGGGCGATATCGGCGGGGTGATCGCGATCAAGATCGGCCTGCAGCCGCTGACCCAGTCGTGGCGCAACGCAGGCGAGCGAGTGTTTGTGGCGAATTCCCAAGGGGTTATCGTTCTGGCTTCGGATCCCGGATGGCTTTATCGCACGCTGACGGATCTGGGTCCGGACGAGCGGCGCGAGATCGAGACCCGGCGTCAATTCGGGTCCGAGCCGCTGACGCGACTGCCCTGGGAAACCCTGCCCGACGGGCGGGTCCGGCTGGACGGCGCAACATTTCTGAGGCGAACGGTCCCGGTCGAACAGCTGGGCTGGCAGATGCACTATCTGGCCGACACGCGGCGCGCAACGGAACAGATCCGCACGGTGATGTTGGTGGTGGGCATCCTGTTCAGTCTGGGCGTGGCAACATTGCTGTACCTGCGCGCGCGCCGGGTGCGCACGGCATTGAAACAGAGCCAGGAGGATCGGCGGCAACTGCGGGGCCTGAACAGCGAGCTTGAACGCGAGATCGAGGTGCGGCGGCAGGCGGAAAAGGACCTTGAGGCCGCGCAGCGCACGCTGGAACAGACCTCGAAGCTGGCGGCGCTGGGGCAATTGTCTGCGTCGGTCACGCACGAGTTGGGCCAGCCGATATCCGCGATGCAGAACTATATCGCATCGGCCCGGATGTCGGACCGGCAGGATATGGAAGCCTTCACGACCCGCATGGAGAAGATCGCGCGCCGGATGGACAACGTAACGCGGCAACTGAGGTTCTTTGCCAGACCCGGTACTGAGGCCATGGACGTTTTCGATCTGCGCAGCAGTGTGCAGGGTGCGGTTGAGTTGGTGCAGCCTGATTTGTCGAGGGCCGGGATCGCGCTGAAGACTGATCTGCCCCCGGATCCGGTCAGAGTGCGCGGGCAGCGGCTGCGGCTGGAACAGGTCCTGGTCAACCTGTTGCGCAACGCGATTGATGCGGTGTTGGGGCAGCCGGATCCGTCGATCGGGGTTTCGATGGCGCAGGCGGCATCGACAGCCCGCCTTTGCATCCAGGACAATGGGCCGGGCGTCTCGGGCGATGTCCGGGACCGGCTGTTCGAGCCGTTCGCCACGACCAAGGCGTCGGGGCAGGGCATGGGCCTGGGGCTGGCAATCTCGGCCGCGATCGTGAAAGAGCATGGCGGCGAAATCGCTTGCCGCGATGGCGGGGCCTCGGGTGCGGTTTTCGAGGTCATCTTGCCGGTGGCAGACGGGGGCGATGGTGCAGACTGAACCCGTCCCCGCCGCGATCTGGATCGTCGATGACGATGCGGATATGCGCGAGTCGCTGGAGGAGTTGCTGTCGAGCAGCGGCTTTGACACCCGGGCCTTTGCGCGGGCCGATGCGGTGATCGACGCGCTGGGGGTGGCATCCCCGGACGTGATCCTAAGCGACGTGCGCATGCCGGGCATGGGCGGACTGGATCTGTTGCAGGAAATAACCGGGCGCGAAGGCGCGCCGCCGGTGGTGCTGGTGTCCGCACACGGGGATATCCCGATGGCCGTGGCGGCCATGCGCGACGGGGCGCACACGTTCCTGGAAAAGCCGTTTCAGCCCGAACGCCTGGTCAAAGTGGCCCGGAACGCGGCCAGCTCGTTCCGGCTGGCAAAGGAAAACCGTGCCCTGCGCAGCAAGGTCAAGGAGCTGTCGGGGCTTGACCGGATGCTGTTGGGTCAAAGCGCGCCGATCCGTCAGTTACGCACCGAGATCGCGGATTTTGCCGAGATGAGCTTTCCCGTCCTTCTGACGGGGGCGACCGGCACCGGTAAGGATCTGGTCGCGCGGATCATTCACGATCTGGGGCCGAATCCGATGGGGCCGTTTATCGCGGTGAATTGTGCGGCAATTCCTGACGAGGGATTCGAAGCCTCGATGTTCGGTGCAGTGGGTGCGGACGGGCGGCCCGGCTATTTCCGGGCGGCGCATGGCGGGACATTGTTTCTGGACGAGATCACGGCGGCGTCGACGGACGGGCAAGCCAGTCTGCTGCGCGCCATCGAAAGCGGCGAGGTCGCGGCAGTCGGTGGTGGCTTGCCCGAGCGGGTGGAAACCCGGGTGATCGTGGCGACCCGCGCCGACCCAGACGCAGCTGTGCGGGACGGTGCGCTGCGCGAGGATCTGCTGTACAGCTTGAATGCGTTGACGCTGCGCTTGCCGCCGCTGCGCGATCGGTCCGAAGACGTGCCGTTGTTGTTCGCGCATTTTTTGGAAGAGCAGGCGGGGGTATTCGAGACGGATGTCCCTCAGCCGACCGCTGAAGAGATCTCGGCGCTGATGGCAAATGACTGGCCCGGAAACGTGCGTGAGTTGCGCCACGTCGCGGCCCGCTATGTCCTGGCGACCAAGCGGGGCCGCGGCAGTCTGCCCGACGTGATGGGCCCCGAGG
>CAYWND010000210.1:0-5524 GCA_964459085.1 uncultured Oceanibium sp.
TACAGCCGCATGTATGCCTACCCGGGGATGAAAGCGGCGGAATGACAGGCATGTTCGATCATTTGCCCCTCTGGTCTCGGAAAGCCCTCAACATCGGATCAATCAAGGTGCATCAGTGACCCGCGCGCTGGTTCTGTTCGCGCATCCGGTGCCCGAAAGCTTCTCGGCCGCGCTGCACGCCACGGTCGTCGAGACGCTGGAAGGGCGTGGCTGGGACGTGGACGATTGCGACCTGAACGCCGAGGGGTTTTTCCCGGTCCTCAGCTGCGAAGAGCGGCGTGGCTATCACGATGTCGGCCCGAACCTCGATCCCGTTCAGAGTTATGTCGACCGAGTGCAGGCGGCGGACGCGTTAATATTGGTGTTCCCGGTCTGGAACTTTGGTTATCCCGCGATCCTGAAGGGGTTCTTCGATCGGGTGTTCCTGCCCGGCGTCAGTTTCGTTCTGCAGGACGGCAAGCTAAGCGGAAACCTTCACAATATTCGCAAGTTCGCCACCGTCACGACCTATGGCGGCAATCGGATGCGGGCAATACTGTGTGGTGATCCGCCCCGCAAGTGCGTGACAAGACATCTGCGGGCCGTGATGCATCCGATGACCCGGATGAAATACCTTGCGCTTTATGACATGAACCGCGCGACCGATGCCCAGCGCAGCCGGTTCCAGCAGCGAGTCCGAGACCAGATCGGGCAGCTTTAGTCGATGCGCGCATTGGTCGTGTACTGCCACCCTGATCCGGACAGCTATACCGCGGCTGTGCGGGATGTGATCGTTCAAAAGCTTGGCCATCATGGTGCCGAGGTTGAGGTGATGGACCTTTACGCCCAAGGCTTCAATCCGGTGTTGTCGCCCACGGAATGGACAGACTATCTGGACGGCCCGGTGGACGGCGCGGACTATGGACCGCATGTTGTGGCGTTGAAGGCCTGCGACACCCTGATCTTCGTCTATCCGACATGGTGGTATGGGCTGCCTGGCCTGTTGAAGGGCTGGCTGGATCGCGTCCTGTTGCCTGACGTCGCGTTTCGACTGCCGCCGACGGGCGATGTCCAACCGATGCTGACCCACGTGACGCGGCTGGCGGCGTTCACGACCTGCGGGGCCTCGCGGCGGTTGACCTGGCTGATCGGCAGCCCGGGACGGCGCACGATCCTGCGCGGCGTGCGCCTGTTGTGCGCCAAGCGGTGTCGCACAGCCTTTCTGGCGCATTACGCCATGGATGACAGCTCGGCCGCATCGCGCAAGGCGCATCTGGATAAGGTCGCGCAAAAGATGGATCGGTTTCTGCGCTAGGATCGCTTGCGGATCAGCCGTCCGTCGATCGCCACCAGGCCAAGCCCGATCAACCCCATTCCAGCAATTTGTGCGCCACTCAGGCGTTCGGCCAGTACCAGTGTCCCCAGCAGAATGGCGCTGACCGGGATCAGGAATGTGACCAGCAACAGGTTTGTCGCCCCGACCGCGGCCAGCAAACGAAAATAGATCACGTAGGCCAGGGCGGTCGACAACGCGCCCAAGCCGATCACCGCGGCGATCACCGAGATCTCCGGAAAGGGCTGGCCCCAAGGTGGCGAGGTAATGATCAGGATCGGCACCAGCAGCAGCGTGGACGCCGTCACCTGTCCTGCGGCCGATTGCGCTGGTGTCACCCCCATCGCGCGAAATCGACGGCCATAGATCCCAGCCAGCGCATACGAGATCGCACCAGCCAGCACCGCCCCGCGCGCCAAAGTTCCGCCCGAAAGTCCACCCTCGCGCAGCATCACAATGCAACCTACGAAGCCCAGCGCGATGCCTGCCATTTTCAGGCCGGTCAACCTCTCGTCCCGGGTCAGCACGTGAGCCAGCAGCGCCGTAAACAGTGGTGTGGTCGCATTCAGGATGGCTGCAAGGCCCGATGCAATCGCGGTCTGTCCCCAGGCGATCAGGAGGAAGGGTATGGCGTTGTTCAGCAGTCCCATGACCAAAAAGGCGCCCCAGATCTTTGCAGTCGCAGGTAGGGGGCGGCGCATCAAGATCAACCCGACGTTCAGCAGGGCCGTGGCAATGCCGACGCGCGCGGTTACGACGGTCAACGGAGACAGCGTTCCAATCGCGATCTCGACAAAAAAGAACGATCCGCCCCACAGCACCGACAAGGTGATCAGCAGCGTCCACTGGCCCGGGGTCATGCTTGTGCGGATTTGACTCTGGTGTTGCATGACCACGCTGTTAACAATCGTATTCGGTCAATGACCACCCGAATCCTGCTGCAAATCTCAGGGAAAGGACGACGATGATCCCGGTCCTCGATTTCGAAGCGTTCCGGTCCGGCGACCGCCAGGCCTTTGTCCGCGACTGGGCCACGGCCTGCCGCGACACCGGCTTTGTGGTGCTGACCGGTCACGGCATAGATGCCGATCTACGGCGCCGTGCGTTCCAGATGTCAGCCGCGTTCTTTGGCCAGGGGGACGATGCCAAACAGGCGCTGTCAATCGCAAACAATCCGCACAATCGTGGTTATAGCCGGATTGGCGAGGAGTTTCTGGACGAAGACTCGGGCATCCGTGACAGCAAAGAGGCATTCAATATCGGTCTGGACCTGCCCCCGGACGATCCGAGAGTTGTGGCTGCCGAGCCGTTTCGCGGCGTGAATGTATGGCCCGACCTGCCAGGGTTTCGGGATACGATGCTGGACTATTTTAATGCCGTGCTGGCGTTGGGGGTAGATCTGCACCGGGTGATTGCCGCTGATCTGGGTGTCGAGCGCGAGTTCTTCTCGCCTCACTTGAACCAGCCATTGGCGACCCTGAGGCTGCTGAGGTATCCGCCCGCGACCGGTGCGCCGGGTGAGATCGGGGCGGGGGCGCATACCGACTATGGCACAATCACGCTGCTGACAACCGATGGAGTTCCGGGGCTGCAGGTGCGCCCGCGCGATGGCGACTGGATTGATGTTCCGCAGATCGCGGATGCCTATATCATCAACATCGCCGATCTGCTGATGCGCTGGACCAACGATGTCTACGTCTCGACCCCGCACCGCGTACTGCCGCCGCCGCGCGAACGTTATAGCCTGGCGTTTTTCCTGGATCCGAATCCGGACAGTGTGATTTCCGCGCTGCCGGGCACGGGTACGCCAAAGTATCCGCCGGTGACCGGCGCGGACTATCTGGCCAGCCGACTGAACGCGACCTACGACCACAAGTTCGGATCCTGAAATGCGCAGATACTGGGCCGAGTACCGCACAACAGAATATCGCTCGATCGATCCGGAGAGGACCATCGCGATTCTGCCAACGGCCGCGATCGAACAGCATGGCCCCCATTTGCCCGTTGGCGTGGATACAATGATCAATCAAGGGATGCTGGCCCATCTGGTAGATACGGCACCCGATGATCTGGATTTTCGTATTCTGCCGGTTCAAGCGGTTGGCAAATCAAACGAGCACATTCATGCGCCGGGCACCGTCACGTTGGCCGCGGATGTTGCGATGAAGGCTTGGATCGAGATCGGCCACAGCGTGGCGCGGGCGGGCGTGCGCAAGATGATCATCGTCAACAGCCATGGCGGCAATCTGGACATGATCGGGATCGTCGCGCGCGAACTGCGGGTGCAGGCCGGGATGCTGTGCGTAAAATGCCAATGGGGCGCGTTCGGCCATCCAGAAGGCATGTTTTCTGCCGACGAATTGACCTACGGCATTCACGGTGGGGACGTCGAAACATCACTCATGCTGCATTTCCGACCCGATCTGGTGGATATGGCCGAGGCGCGCAATTTCCGGTCCAGCGCACAGGACATGTCCGCATATCGATGGCTGCGGCCCACAGGGCCTGTCGCGTTCGGCTGGATCGCGTCGGACCTGTCCGATGCCGGGACCGTGGGGGATGCGTCCGCGGCGACAGCGGAAAAGGGCGCCGCAACATGCGCTCATCAGGTGGCGGGGTTCACCGACCTACTCAGGGATGTTGATGCGTTCGGTCTGGACCGACTGGCCCCTGGCACGTGATCTCAATGGTGTCTGCTGGGCCGGGTTTCGCCCGACAAGCGGTCGATAGCGGACTGAATCAGCTCGGCGCCGTCCCCACTGCCGATGGCGCGCGCCCGGTCACGGGCAAAGGCCAACATTCTGAGAATCGCGAACAGCTCGCTCTGTCGATCCGCAGACCCGTCGATATCTTGGACCTGCAAGTCCTGAAGCTTTTTAGGCATCGGTCGATTGGTGTTGTTGATACGAAGCACTCCCTAGCATCGAAGTTTAGCTTGGCCTTACCTGCCATCAATCGATGTGTTATGAAAAACTCATGGAAAATTTCGATATATACCGGATCGATGGCCATACCCTGCGGATTTTCCTTTCGGTTTGCCGAACTGGTTCGGTCAGCAAGACAGCCGAGGAATTCGACCTCAATCAATCGACCATCAGCCACTCGCTGGACAAGCTGAGGGCCTGTATTGGCGATCCGCTTTTCGTCCGGTCGGGGCGTGGGATCATGGCGACACAGGCGGCCCTGGACCTAAAGCCCAGGGTGCAGCAGGTTCTGGCCGGAATAGAGGGTCTGCCAGCACGCCAAGACTATGTCCCCAAACTGGATACCAATCCCATCACCATTGCAGTGAATGCGACTGAACTTCTTGATGAGCTCACGCAAATCCGGGACGAAATCTGGTGCGCAGCGCCCGATACGCCGGTGCGATTCCTCGATGTCGGCTCGCGAGGGAACGTCGGTGGATTGCTGGAAGCGACAAGTGCCGATCTTGCGCTGATGACCAGGATGCCGAACTATCCCACCAATCTGGCCCACAAGCGGATCCTGACGGATCGGTTCGTGACGTTTTTTGATCCCGACGTCCGCGAAGCTGTTCTGGACGAGGCCAGCTATATGGCCGCGCGACATGGTGCGCTGGATTTCGGTGGTGCACGCCCCAGCCTCGTCCAGTCTGCATTGGTGGATCGCCCGGTCGAGCGGACCATCGCGCTTCGGGCATCGAATAGCTACGTTTTGGCCGAGATGGTCAGGGGGACCGACATTCTGGTCACGCTTCAATCAAGGCTCGCCAAATCGGCGTTTCGCGGATTCGCCAAATGCGAGCCGCCGATAGATATTCCTCCGGTTCAGTTCGACATGATCTGGCACCGGCGCTATGAAAACGCAGGACGCAGCAGATGGTTACGTGCCGTGGTTTCAGGCGTCAGCGCGCGGCTGGAACGGGATGCGGTCGGGCAGCAGGGAGATGCTGCAACGGTCGACAGTGCTCGGTTGCCTGTTTGAATTGACGCCACCCCGCCCATTCAATATCCAAGCGCCTGCAATCGGGCTGGAGCAGACGCATGGCAGACACCACGGGCACGCCCCGCAGTTTTCAGGAAATTATCCTTCGGCTTCAGACCTATTGGGCCGCAAATGGCTGCGCCGTCCTGCAACCCTATGACATGGAAGTTGGGGCAGGGACCTTTCACCCGGCCACGACACTGCGTGCGCTGGGCACACAGCAGTGGGCGGCCGCTTATGTCCAGCCCTCTCGTCGTCCAACGGACG
>CAYWND010000211.1:0-5514 GCA_964459085.1 uncultured Oceanibium sp.
TGAGAGTCGCCTCTCGACTGCCTGCAGCAGCGACTGGACACCCTCCGGCATAGCGTCATCGGTGGTGGCGGCCCCGAGGTGGGTCACCTTTTCGGTCAGTGCAGTAAGTTGGGTCAGCACCTCGTCGTCGCTTGGCGTCCTGACAGCCAGCGCCTTGACCTGAGCGTCGATGCCGGTCAACTGGTCGGCCAGTGATGTCAACAGCGGCTGCCACGTTCCCTGTTCGTTAGCGGAGGGGGCAGCATCCGACGGGCTGTCGATCGCATCGACCTTGTTTTCGGTGGATATGAGACGCGCCTCGAGCGCGGCCACGCGTTCGAGCAAAGTGCCTTGAAGTGCATCCAGGTTGCGGTCCATTCGCGCGGATACGGCGGTCGCGATCGCGTCGAGGCTGGGTGGCGGGCTGTGCGGTGCCGGGCCGTCGTTTGTGTGCATCTCCTCGCGCAGCGCGGCGATGTCGTTGGCGATCTGTCGAACCGCTTCGGTCACCGCGTCCGGGGTGTCCCCGCTTGTGGTCGACCCAGCCGCGGGGGCGTCCGGTGTCGTGACAAATTGCGGCTCAAGCGTAAACGAGGCGTAGTCCACCTGTCCCCGAAGATCCGCCGACAAGGCCTCGGCCGTTGTGTCGTCGCAAAACACCCCGTATTTGCCCAGGCCCAGCCGGATGACCGGATCCGAGACATGCGCCTCGATAATATCGAGCAGCGCCATCTCGTCGATTGTTGTATCGCTGTCGTCCTGATCGGGAAAGGCCAGCACATGGCTGATCAGGCCGGCATTGGCGAGCGCCGAAAGCGGCGGGGGAGCGGAGGCTGGAACGTCCATGATGGCCTGCTACGGTTGTGGTCAACCGTTACATAGCAAGGCATATGCTACGGATTTCTTAACCAATATTCAGGTCAGACGACCCAATGGCCCCAGATCCAGGTGAATGTCCTGTTCATCCAGTCCAAACGCTTCGGCGATGCGGCGGATCGCGTCCCCCGACTTCATAAGTGTCAGACCCAACGCCTCTTCCTCGTCGGGGGTCAGCGAACCCGCCTCGAGCCGACGCAGGGCCTGCAACTCCATCAGCTGGCGCAGAAACTCGGCAATGCCCAGGACCAGTCGCGCCAGATCCTGCTCGGCGGTTTCGGGGTTGATCCGGATGCGCCCGTCCTTGTCTGCCAGAGCGGCCAGCGCGGCCGCCGCCTCTGGGGCCAGGGCGTCGATTGCGGGTGCTGCATTCTCAGATGGCCTGTTCATTGGCATCCCTTGATAGCAGAGGCGGAAGATCGGTGAAGCTGAGAGGCGGAAACGGCCCGGCGACCGATGCCAGCGGATCCTCTGCCCGCAAGAGCGGGAGGATTGTCTCCCGCACCACCTGATGCGCAACGGGATCATGAAGGCAGCAGAAATCGGCGCCGGTATCCGTATCGGCGCGGCGCAGCGCCCGAACCTGTGGGACCACCATCAGCGCGTCGGCCAATGACCGTGTAAGGCGCGCCAGCCGATCGGACCGCTCCGTCAGTGCGCCGGCACGCTTGCGCAGCCAGTCCCGGCCACTGCATTCATCCGAGCCGACAGGCCTGGTACGGATCGCAACCGTCGCGATTGTCTCGCGTGTTGCGCCGCGTGACGACAAGATTGCGCGGATCGCAGGTCCGTTGCGGCTGAGATAGTCGCGGATCGAAGAGATCTCGGCTTGTGCAGGTGTGACGGCAACGAAGCGCGCGTCGCGGTCCATGATCCGCGTGGCGATCTTGACCGCGTCGCGTCCACGGGGCGCGGTCCGTCCCCGCAACACGACCGCATTCGGCCCCCCCGGGCCAGCGGCGACCAGCTCATAGCCGTCATCGACGACCCGAGAGGCAGCCGTAAATCCCAACAGAACCTGACCGTCGGTCATGCTGCGGTTTCCCGTGTCTCGGTTGCGCGCTCGTGGCTGCAAAGCGTGACATGGACCCCGACAAACGCCAGATCGATGTCTGCCACGGTCAGCCAGAGGTCGCCGTGGACCACCACGCCGCGATCGAGAAGCCTGTCGATTGTCTCAACCAGCCGGGTGTCGGGGTCAGTGGTCAATTGAGAGGCGACGGGGGTTTCGGGAAATGGAGTGTCCATCACGTGTTCAAGTCCGTGTCTTGTGTTGTGGCGGCGAAGTCGTATGCGGGGCGGGGGCCGCGGATGGCGAATTCCATCCGATGTTGGCCCGCGGCCTTGTCGAGGGCGCGGAGCCCGTCGATCAGCGCATCAGCGTCTGCAGGATCGAGCAACAGCGAAACCCCGCCATAGCGATCCTTACGGGGGGTCAGTGTGAGAGATCTTCGCGCCAATGGCCGAACCGCAAGTTCCAGATCGTCCAGAAGTTTCTGGACCGCATGCTGTCGGCCCAAACGGGTGCCGCGCCGATCCCGCTGACGGGCGAGGTAGCTGCGTCCGCTGTGCGTGCCGGGCAGATCGCGGTCACATGCGGATCCGTCACCGCCCGGTCGCGGAACCAGCACCACATCGTACTGTGCGTTGCCATGCAGCTGGTCCAATTCAGCGCCGCAGTTGGCGGCCAGTCCGGCCAGTCCGTCGGCGGCTGCTGCCCGGGAGGAATAGATCGCGGCAAACCTGATCGGCAGCACGGCGGCCTTGGCCGCGATCCGCGACAGGATACGATCGTGGCGCACGGCTTCGGTGACTTCCCAGTCTGCCGCCTGCTGCTCGGTTGGCGTGTCCGGCAGCGGCGCAACTGGAGAGAGAATTGCCACGACCCCACCCAGATCCAGCGGGACTGCGGACCGGGGCAGCCAGGACATATCCTTGTGGCGCTTGGTGTCGATCAGGCCATGGGCGATCAGGGGTCTTGTCATGCCGCACTCCTGGAGATGTTTGGCGCAGGGGCGCTTGTCTGGCCGGTTTGGCGGATTGTCGACGCCAACGGAAAGCCGTTGCCGCGCAGGGCGGCGTCCACATCCCCGGCTGTGCAGTTTCCAAGATCGGACAGCAAATCGTACGCCTTCCCTATAGTTGCAGCAGAGGGCTCGCGGGTGTGACCACTGGACTCAGGGTGAGTGTCGCGTAGAGCATGGCGTCTCAACTGTCGAAGATCAGCTGAGCGCCAGTCCGCGCCCGCACCCAGCAGTTTGGTGGCTTGCGCCACCTCGGACGCTGTGGCCATGCGGATGCTGATCCCACGGAATGTGGCTGGCGGGTACGGACCGATGATCCGCAGGCGGAGTCCGTCTGTCCAGGTGGCATCGATCCGCGCCAACGCGGTGTCCAGCGCAGCCCGCGAGCGCCGGCCCGTCATGATCGCCGCGGACAGGACCGTTGTATCGGCATCCTGCGGTGGCAACAGCTCGGCCGCTGATAGGATAGGGTCGAGTATTTGCATGAAATCATGGGACAATCTGGCGCGTAGTACGGCAACGCCGCGCGCCAGAGCGTCCGGTGCCACGCTGTTGCCCGCAAGTGCGGGAGCCAGTTCCGGCGCGTCCTTGAAATGTGAAAGGACCGAGGCCGTGTCCCAGTCGATTGTCACTTGCCATTCCTCCATCCCCGCCGCCGAGGCGAGCATCTCGTCCAGTCGGGTGGCATTGCCGGACAAAAAGATCGCGGCCTGGCGCCGGTTTAGTTTTTGTCCCGGTACGGCGGGCAACACATCCGAGACGCCGTGCAGGGCCTCGAGTAATCGGAGGCGACCGACTGCGCGTGTGGCGATGTGTTTGCGGATACTGCGTCCCGCCCGCCCGGGCAGCATCGGCAATGACGGCGCCGTCGGCACGAGGATTGCAACCGCTCGGTCGCCTTCGATCAGTTTTACCGATCCCCGGACGCCGTTCACGCCCTGGATTGTCTGGAGGATGGCTTCGCAGTTTGACCTGCGGCATATGGCAAGCAGTTCGGATCTCAACGTCATGAAAGCAAATCCTTTGCAGCAGTATCTCGGCTGGCGCGTACCAACGTGATACCCGACTGGATGTCACCCTGATCGATCCGCGGGTCTTGTGCCCCGGCGCGTATCTCCGTCTGGCCAGGCACGACCGACTTGCGCAGGGCTTTCCGTGCCGCGGATTGCACCAGCGCAGCG
Source organism: uncultured Oceanibium sp. (assembly GCA_964459085.1). Taxonomy (GTDB): domain Bacteria; phylum Pseudomonadota; class Alphaproteobacteria; order Rhodobacterales; family Rhodobacteraceae; genus Halovulum. The sequence continues at coordinate 4,061 of CAYWND010000211.1, forward strand.
AGATCCGCACCCGAGAAACCCTCTGTCTGCTCGGCGATCTTTTGCACGGAAACGTCCGCGTCCAGCGGCATGCCGTGCAGGTGAACCGACAGAATCTCCTGGCGCTCTTCGAGGTCGGGGTACGGGATTTCGAGAATTTCATCGAACCGTCCGGGGCGCATCAGGGCAGGGTCGATGGCCGACGGCCGGTTTGTTGCGCCGAGGACGAAAACGCCCCGATTTTCCTGTAACCCGTCAAGTTCCAGCAAAAGTTGCGCGACCACCCTCTCCAACGCGGGATCGGCGGTCCCGCGGCGGGGGGCGAGGGCGTCGAGTTCGTCCATGAATAAGATACAGGGCGCGGCATTTCGGGCCTTGGCAAACAGATCCGCGATGCCCCGTTCAGCTTCGCCAAGAAACTGCGACAACAGGCTGGCGGCGCGCACGGGAATGAAGTTCACCTGGCTTTCCGCTGCAAGCGCACGCGCGAGCAGCGTTTTGCCACCGCCTGGCGGGCCGGACAGCAGGATACCGCGGGACGGTGAGATGCCAAGTGCTGCGAACCGGTCTGCGTGATGCAGCGGCCAAATCACGGCCTCGGACAAGGCGGTTTTGGCTGACTGCAGGCCACCGATGTCGGCCCAACCCAGATCGGGCGTCTCGACCTGCGTCTCGCGCAGCGCACTGGGGCGGGTGCGCTGCATCGCAAGATCGATATCTTGTGCCTCGACTCGGATCTGAGACAGGGGGACCGCTGCGATATCATCATTTTGCTGCTGGACACGCGCCAGGGCGGCCATTCCGGCCTCGCGCGCCAGGGCGGCGAGGTCCGCGCCGACGTATCCGTGAGTGTTATCGGCCAACCGGTCGAGATCCACAGTGTCCGCGCGCGGAACGGGATCAAAATGCAGGGCCAGGATTTCGCGCCGTCCCGACCGGTCGGGGGGCGGAAAATTCAACTCTCTGTCGAAGCGTCCGGGCCGCCTGAGCGCCGGGTCGACAAGGTCCGGCGCGTTGGTCGCCGCAATCACCACGACCTGGCCGCGATCCTCCAGTCCGTCCAGCAGGGTCAGCATCTGTGCGACCAGACGCTTTTCAAGCTGCTTTTCGCCGGACAGAGAGGTGCGCTTTGGCACGATCGCATCGATTTCGTCGATGAAGATGATTGCCGGTGCACGCTTTGCAGCCGCCTCGAACACGTCGCGCAGCTTGCGTTCGCTGTCGCCATAGTGCTTGGACACGATCTCAGGGCCGTCGATCTGGAAAAACGCGGCCTGGCTGCCATCGGCAACCGCCCGTGCCAATGTGGTCTTGCCCGTGCCCGGGGGGCCGGTGAACAACACGCCGCGCGGCGGGGTCAGGCCCAGATGACGGAAGAGGTCCGGTTGTTGGATTGGCAGTTCGACCATTTCGCGGATCAGCGCGAACTGCTCGGACAAGCCGGAAACATTGGGATCTACGGGATCCTGGGGCAT
>CAYWND010000212.1:0-5489 GCA_964459085.1 uncultured Oceanibium sp.
AGGAGACCGTCAGGCCTTCAACGGTAAAGCCACGGTCTAGGCCAATCCCGCCGACAAGTATCCAGCTATAGTCACCCTTCCAATCGATGGAGGGTATCTTGGTCTTTTCGCGCGTGTTGAGCTCGGCGATGGCGGTTTCCGAGACGGCGTCGAAGAGCAGCGGCTCGATCTGGTCGAAGCCGTAGTTGACGGCGTAGGTCTCGCTCAACCGCTCGAAGGCAGCGCGAAAACCCGCCAGCAAGTCGTCATGGCCGTGATGATCCGGGTCGTCCAAGATGGCCGCCCACTCATCGCGCGTGTTCCTCGCCCATCTCGCAAACATGAGATGATCCGCCTTCGGGATGGCCGGATGGATCATCATTGAGCGATTGCCACCGCCTTGATCATCTTCTTCCCGCAGGCCGATGGCCACGCCAACGAAGAAGTCTTTCAAGGCCTCCAGCATGCTGGCAGGCGGGCTCGCGGGCGGATCGTCCCGGTCCGGGACATCGGTTTGTGGGATGAGCTCGATGTACTTGTCCGGTCCGTCTACAAAGAATTCTTTGCCGCCAACGTAGGCGTCGCCGGGTGTCAGCACTGCGCCGAAGTCGGGCGACAGTGTGTCGATGCGGCTGATCAAAAGCGGCGCTTGCGGCGTGGCAGTGTAGAGAAGATAGCTGTGATGCGGGAAAAGACGGCGCAGCGCCGTGATGCGCGCGTAGGTCGTGCTTTCTTCTTGTTGTAGGGCTCTGGTGTTCATCCCGGCCTGGTCGCCTTCGTCATCGATGATGAGCGTCGGCACGTTTGTCAGATCAACCCCGGCGAGCAGCGTCGCCAGATGATCGAGATGGCGATGCTCCTTCATAGAGACAATCAGCACGGTGCGCGAGCGGGTGCTCCCCTTGCGCCATTTCGCAAGCTCGCTCTTGACCCGCTCGACCTCGGCACCCTGAAAGCCTTTGTCTCTGGTCGAGAACAGCTTCCAGTTCCGGTTCTTCTCGACCTCCAAGTCCTTCTTCAGACGCTCGAAGGATTGCTCGACCAAGTTGTTGGTCGTTCCGGCGAGAAGAAGGACAATCTGGTAGTCGTTGTCGTGCGCGAGCGCGGACAGGCTGGTAAAGGAGAGCGTCTTGCCGCTCTGGACATAGCCAATGATCAGGCCGGTGTTGTGATCGCCCGGATTCTTCGGATCAGCGCATTGGCGCATGATCGATAAGGTTTCAGACACTAGCCGGGTCTTCTCGGTGTCTGAAAGTGATGTGTTTGACTGAAGAAGGCGCGTAAGAGACGGACCTTGCGCCGGGTTCCACTTGCCGGACGTCTGGCGCTCGTGAATCTGGATAATGCCTTCGTCACTCATCGGGAACAGTCCTCGCCACAAGATTTTTGAGGATTTCGTTGGTGTACTGCCGGATTGCTTTGGGATGGTGTGAGGCGAGCTCGGTAGCGATAACCTCTGACAGCGCCATGGTGGCAGCGATGTTCAGCACCGCCGCAAAGCCTTCCGAGTCCAGATTGGGAAACTGCGCCATGAATGGATGCAGCATAGCCACGCGGATCAGCACTTCGCGCGGATCAGGGTCTGTGATGGCTGGTCTGCTCTGAATGGACAGCCAGTCGCTTTCCTTGTCGGCGTAGGACAATTCGAGCTTCACGATCCAAGGCGTCCCCCGGAACAAAAACTCGAACTGAAAGTCATCGCGCTCACCTTCCGCAACCGCGTCGAGCTGCTCCCCCACATCGGGAAGGTTCGCGTCCGGCGAAGGCTCGGGGCTCGGAGATTGGGCGCTCGGAAACGTCTGCTGCGATGTCACCAAGGCTCTGTGATCAAACTGCTTGGCCACGGCGGGCGCGGCGCTGCGGGCGACCTTGCGCGCGTTCCGTGCGTCCTCCAAGGCCCTGTATTTTTGTGTCTGCTTGATGATCGGCAGGTCTTCGGCGTTCAGGATTTTGTAGAGCTTGCGAAGAAACTCGTCTTCATGCTCGCCCCACTGAACACCGTCCTTGGTGTGCGAGACACTGAAGCCCTTCAGGTGGATTTCGCCAAAGATGCGCTGCGATTCATAGCTGTTTGGCCGCTTGAAGATGTCTGCAGGCCGGTAGGTTTCATCAGCGCTGCCATGGACCAATCTGTTGCGCCGGAAGAGCGCAAGGCCAGCGAGGCGGGTATCGGCCTTTTCCCGGATCGCAACGAAACCGGTAGCTGATTTTCCTGGCCCGAGATCGATGTCGATATCGCGCTTCCAAGTGATCTGTGGTCCATCGGGGTCTTTGTAGGATGGCGTGACCAAAACCTTGGGCTCGTCGTATCTAAGGCGCTCACCGTCCACAAAGAGTTCCAGCGCGCCTGATCGTAGGAATATGCGGTAGATGCTGGCCAGATGCTCTTTGATCTTGCCGATGGTCCGGCCCTTCGGAAAGCGGCGAATGTCTTCCAGCCGGATTTCCGTGTAGTGCTTGTCTTCGGACGCAACCGAAGTGACGACATTCAACTCTTCGATGCTGTCATGGACGATGTGATCGATATCGAAGAAGACAGTGCGCTCGTCTCTTTCGCCAAGTGCACTGGAGCGGACGCTCCATTTCGGCGCGAACCAGCATGCCGCGCTCTTCATGCCCATGCCGAACTCGGACAGACCCGTTGCATCGGGTGGGATTTCGGCAGGCCGGAAGGCACGTTGATAGTCAGATGAGGCAATGCCGGCAGCGTTGTCGAGAACCACGATCCGGCTGTCGTCCGCATCGAAGGTGATATCGACCCGCAAAACGTAGGAACCGCCCAAAGTGGCTTCTAAGTCCTTGCGGCGCGAGATACTGCTCTGGATCGAGTTATCAACGAACTCGGCCAAGGCATACCACGCCTTGTAGTTAAGGTGCGGCAGCACCGAAAGGACGTTCACACCGGGCCGGATATTGACCGTGTTTAGGCGGCTCATATTACTCTGCGGCAACGGCCCGCTGTACGGACTCCGCTGCATCTTCTCTGGTGACAAGGGCGGCGAAGATGCGCTTCACAACTTCAACATTTACGGCATTGCCAAAGGCTTTGTAGGCACCGTTCTTAGTGCTTGGCAAATGGGTGAGTTCAAGGCTTTGCAGGCGGCTGCATTCGCGCGGCGTCATATAGCGCCGCTCCCATCCGATGATGGGAACTTGACTCGTTGTCATCGCAATGAGTGAGGGAGCAGTATCGGCCTTTTTGATGCGAATGCCGCTCGCCCGGAATTGGATAACGTGTTTCCAGATATCCCGCGCGCCGCCTTTAATATTCCATTCGAGCTTCTGAAAGCTGGGCGGGAAGGATTTGATCTGGTCAATCCAAGGATCGATAAATGTTCTGTGCTCAGCGTAGAAGGCGCGGTTCTTTTCAATGAAATCGATCTTCCATGCCGGAAAGCGCTCAAGCTTGGTGCGGGCATAGCCTGGAAGCGCAGCTTCAGTCTCTTCGGGCGATAGCCCCTTCAAGGACTGCCCGAATGCGCCCTTATACCGGCCAAGCCGACGATATCCACGCTCATACGGGGTGAGGCCATCAAGGGGATAATCTGCGCCGAATTCCATCGCCCAAATCGGGAATGACGGCAGTTCCGTATTTTTCGGGAACGCCGCCACGAATTCCTGCCAGATCTTCAGATAATGGACATGGCTTGGGCTCAGGTGCAAAGCATCCTCGGGGTTGTCGTCCAAGACTGATGCAATGGAAAGCTGCGCTACGTCTTCTGGCACCGGCCAGGAAAAGCCGCCAAGCCCTTCGTGGTCGCCAATGATGAAGGCGCGTTCGCGTTTTTGCGGCACGCCAAACATATGCGGGGACAAGCGCGCAAAATCGACATCATAGTCGAGCGCGCGCAACCGAGTGCAGATATTCTGCCACGTCCTGCCGCCGTCATGGCGAACAAGGTTTGGCACATTTTCGATGATGAAGAAGCGCGGCTCCTTCACACGCAAAATGTCGATCACATAATCGATGAGGTCGCCCCATTGGGGGCATTGCAGGCCTTTCTGCTCGCCAGCCTTGGAAAACGGCTGGCAGGGAAAGCCTGCGCACAGGACATCATGATCAGGGATGGAGCGAATATCGACGCTGCGGATATCGCCGTGGGGCTTTGTCCCGTAGTTCTTCTCGTACAAAGCCGCCAGATCATCGTTAATCTCCGAGGCGAACACGCACTCACAATCTGACGCGCTCAAGGCCTGATGAAATCCGCCAAGACCAGCAAAGAGATCAATGAATTTCATCTGGTCCAAGGCAATCAAGCTCGTAGTCTAGAAGTTTCAGTTGGGCGTTGGCGATATCCTTGAAGGCCAAGCGGTTTTCCGACACAGGATATAGACACACTTCACAACGTCAACGCAAAACCTGCCAATCAGTATGGTAAAGTACGACTTTCTCGGGACTACCGCTTCGCCTGCGCATCACCGACTATCTCATCCGCAAACCACCGCCCCTTCTGCACCCGCTTGCCCAAGGTCTCGACGAACCCGTCAAACCGCTCGCGGCCCTTGGCCTGCGCCGCAGCCTGCTGCTCCGGCGCGATCGGCGGGGTGATAGTGAGCCAGAAGCGGACGAAGAGCGCGAGCGTCTCGGTCGTGATCCGCTGGTCTCGTTCGAGGCGGGCGACCTGGCGGGAGAGGCGGTCGAGGCGGCGCGTTATGGCGGCCTCCTGCATGTCGGCGTGATCGGGCGAGAGGAAGGATTCGACCGCCGCCTCGACGATTGCCGATCGGGTCACGCGTTTCTGGTCGGCGATGTCGTTGATCCGGCCGATCAACTCAGCTGGCAGGGACAGGTTGAGACGGTCGCGCATGGATTTGCCCTCAGAGATCGATGCCATCGTTGCGGTCCATCGAGGCCTGTCGGGCCAACTGGCCCATCTGCTTGCGCAGGGCCTGCCGTTGTCGTGCGGTCTCCTCCGCTTCGTCGTCGAGCATCATCTCGAACTCGCGCGCTGGTTCTGTCGTCTTTTCCGGGGCTGCGGCCACATGCTCAGGCAAGTCTGGTTCCCGTCGCAGGCCTGCATTCGCGTCATCAGCTTCACCCGACGGCGCGGACGCGCGCAAAGGTTCATCGGCTTCGATGGCCGGAAGCGATGACCATGGATCATCCTGCAGGACCGGATCTACTTTCCGCGGTTCTGGCGGCGGCACCACGCGATCGACGAACCGCTTGTCCTCGAAATACCGCGCCTTCTTCGCCCGGATCGGCGGGGAACCTGCGACCATGACGATCTCGTCGTCGGGCGGCAGCTGCATGATTTCGCCCGGCGTCAGCAGCTGGCGCGCAGTTTCAGAGCGAGAGACCATGAGGTGACCCAGCCAGGGTGCCAGCCGGTGGCCGGCGTAGTTGCGCATCGCCTTCATCTCGGTCGCCGTGCCGAGCGCATCCGACACGCGTTTGGCGGTGCGTTCATCATTGGTCGCGAAGCTCACCCGGACGTGGCAATTGTCGAGGATGGCGTTGTTCTGGCCATAGGCCTTCTCGATCTGATTGAGCGACTGGGCGATCAGGA
>CAYWND010000213.1:0-5489 GCA_964459085.1 uncultured Oceanibium sp.
TCGAAGGCCCCGAGGATTACCACGCGCGCCTGAACCATCCGGACTTGAAGATCGACGAAGAAACCATTCTTTTCATACGGAATGTTGGATGTGTCGGTTATCCGGGGTCGGCCGAGGTCGTGAACATGCTTCCTCCCGATCATCTGGTCAAGGCGGGCATCAACCATCTGCCAACAGTGGGCGACGGGCGGCAGTCGGGCACGTCCGAGAGCCCCTCGATCCTGAACGCGTCACCCGAGGCGGTCGTGGGCGGGGGATTGGCGTTGCTGAAGACCGGCGATCCGGTGCGGCTGGACATCAATACCTCGCGGCTGGATGCGGTGGTCCCGGACGAGGAATGGGCGGCGCGACGCGCGGCCTGGACCCCACCCGAAATCGAAAGCCACACGCCCTGGCAAGAGATCTACCGCACCCATGTTGGTCAGTTGGCCGATGGTGGCTGCCTGGAACTGGCCACCAGCTATCAAAAGGTCGCGAAGGTCGTGCCGCGGGACAATCACTGAGCCCACTGCACCCGCATTGCCAAACGGCGACACGGGGTTGGTACGTATGGCCAGTACCGTAGGTGTCAATCGAGAGGGATGTTCAGACGCGAATGAATGACTGATAGGTTCATTCTGATATCGGGCTGTTCAGGTGGCGGGAAATCGTCGCTGCTGGACGCGCTTGGCAGGCGTGGGATCCAAACTGTCCCTGAACCGGGCCGCCGTATCGTTGCAGAGGAACTGGCGAACAACGGCGACGCGCTGCCTTGGAAAGATCTCCGGGCATTTTCGCAGCGCGCCGTTGCCATGGCTCGGGCCGATCTGGCTATGGCAGAGCGCCTAGAGGGTCAGGTCGTCTTCGATCGGGGGCTGGTTGATGCTGCCGTGGCCGCCGAGTTTGCAGGAGGGGCCCCGTATCGCCAAGTCCTGGGCGATGTGCGCCACTACGCCGACCGTGTTTTCATCGCGCCGCCATGGCCGGAAATTTTCGTCGCGGATGCGGAAGGACGTCATGGAATAGAGGCTGCAACGGCCGAGTACTCCCGGCTTTTTCAGGCATTCGAGGATCTTGGATATGCCATATGCATGCTGCCAAAGGTCTCGGTCTCTGAACGGGTCGACTATGTCCTGAGCACACTGGATGTGTCCTGACCAGCTTCGCGTGCATCCCGCTCCCAACGCCAACCGGGGCCGGGTTGTCTCCGGCCCAAATGCGCCGCGGCGCGCTAGCCCAGTCTGCGGTAGTCCTGGGCGGTCAGGGTCATCTCAAGCGCGTCCACCGGTTCGCCGTCCCAAATCAGAGCATCGGGGATGTGTCCGGTCTGGCGAAACCCAAACTTGCGGTAGATGTGGATCGCGCGTGGGTTGAACGCATATACTTCGAGTGTGATGCGGCGCAGATCCAGCGTGTCAAAGCCGTGCCCAAAGACCAACGCCATTGCTTCGGTCCCCAATCCGCGGTCGCGCGCGCTTTTTTCCCAGATCGCGATCCGGAATACGGCGCTGCCGCCGCCGATGCTGGACAGGATCGTCTCGCCGACCAGCGCGCCGTCCTCTTCGATGCCGAAATCGATGCGGTCGGGGGCGGTTTCGATTCGGGTGTAGTGATCGAGGACCTTCTCGTAGGTGAAGCCGTTGACCGTCCCGGTCAGGCGGTTGGTCTCGGCGTCCGAGAGGCCGTCCATCACGGCCTGGGTATCTGCCGCACCCAAAGGGCGCAGCAGGACGGTGGAACCCTGCAGGATCGGTTTGTGCATGCCCCTGGCTTCGCTATAGTCCGCTCGATGTCTGATCAGTAGATGGAGAAGGGCGGCGCAAATGGCAAGGACGATCGTGGTCACGGGTGCGGGATCGGGTCTGGGAATGGAGACCACCAAGGAGATGTTGTCGGCAGGCTGGAATGTCGCGCTGATGGGCCGCCGGATGGACGCGCTGGAAGCCGTCGCGGATGGGCATGCGCAGGCGTTTTGCCAGTCGGTGGACGTCTCGGACGCCGATGCGGTGGATGCGGGCTTTGACGCGGTGGCCGCGCGGTTCGGGCGGATTGATTGTCTGTTCAACAATGCCGGCGCCAACGTGATGGGCCGCACGATTGACGAAATCAGTGTGGAAGAGTGGCGCAAGGTGTTGGGCGTGAACCTGGATGGGGCCTATCTGTGCGCGCGGGCGGCGTTTGCCCGGATGCGCGCGCAGGATCCCCAAGGTGGGCGCATCATCAACAACGGCTCGATTTCCGCGAGCGCCCCTCGGCCGGGGTCTGCCCCCTATACCACCACCAAGCATGCGATCACCGGACTGACCCGCACACTGGCGCTGGACGGGCGGCCGTTCAATATAGCCTGCGGGCAGATCGACATCGGTAACGCGTTGACCGAGATGGCGATGCCAATGACCAAAGGTGTGTTGCAGGCTGACGGCGAGGTGCGGATTGAGCCGACAATGGACCCGGCCCATGTCGCAACGTCGGTCCGGTATATGGCCGAATTGCCTCTGGAGGCGAACGTGTTGTTTCATACGGTGATGGCCAGCGGAATGCCCTTCGTTGGCCGAGGCTAGAAAGCTGACCCTGCGGTGATCCCGTTCCGGGATCGAGTCCTTGAGCGTCCGAAAATCCTGCGGATTTCTCGGCCGCGGTTGCGGATGCAGATGTGGTTGGTCCCCGGACTCAGCCGCGTTGGCGCAACTGCCGCTCGCGGGCCCAGATATAAAGACCCGAGGCGATGATGATGGCGGCCCCCACTGCGGTCGAAGCTGTGGGAACCGTGCCGAAAACCAGCCAGCCCAGGGCGGTGGCGTAAAATATCTGAGAATAGACCACAGGGGCCAGTTTGACCGCCTCGGCATAGCGGTAGGCCACAACCATCAGGGCGTGGCCGAAAAATCCGAACAGACCGGCGATAATGAAAATGGCCCAATGCAAATAGGTTTGCGGGGTCTCCCAAACGGCAACTGCTACGGGGATCAAGGCCACGGTTGCGATCCCCGCGGACCAGATCTGCGAGGTCGCGTTGGTGTCTTCGCCCGCGAGTTTACGGGTCATTACAAAAAACAGCGATGCGCAGGTTACAGCGGCCAGCGACAAAAGCATCGCCGGCTGGAAACTGACCGACCAGGGTTGGGTGATGACCAGCACGCCGCAAAAGCCGACTACGATCGCGGCAAAGCGGCGCGAGCCGATGCGTTCGCCAAGGATCGGGATTGACAGAAGCGAGATCAGCATGGGCGAGGCGAAGAAGATCGAGATTGTCACCGAAAGCGGCAGATACTTGACGGCGAAAAAGTTGAAAATCGTCCCGGCGGCCAGAAACACCGTTCGCCATAACTGCAGATCGGGGCGGCGCGCACGCAGCATGCCCCAGCCCTCGGTCGGCAGAAACCATACGAGCGACATCGCGGCGTGAAAGAAGTACCGCGAAAATACAACCAGCATTGGGGGATAGCCCGCTAGCGCCAGCCATTTGGCCGAGGTGTCGATCAGCGTGAAGAACAGAAACACGATCAAGGCGATGACGACACCGAGCCCCAGCCGATCTTCGCGCGGGGGCGGTGTCCTCAAGCCGCGCGGTCCCGGTGATCGTCTTCCAGGAACCAGCGGACCGAGTTTTCAAAGCTCTCGTCGGGGGTGAACCCCAGACCCAGCCCCTTGTTGGGTTCGAACCGATTGCGCCAGCCATGCACGATCTTCTCGACCTTGGGATCGCGATCCCATGTGATGCGGGTTTCGGGGTCCGGGCCCGCGACCCGCGTCATGGCGGCGATCATCTCGCCGATCGTATCGGTGCGGCCGGGCAGGTTGAAGCAGCGGTTGTAGCCGAAATCGGCAGCCGGGACCGACGCCGCATGGATCAGGTTGGCGACGACGGTGCGGGGTGCCGTGTGCCAGATCGGGAAGTCGGGCGGGACCGGACAGTTCGACGGCTCGCCCTGCAGCGGTTCACGGAAGATGCCGGACATGAAGGACGAGGCGGCGGTATTCGGGCGACCGGGACGGATCGAGACGGTCGGCAGGCGCAGGCCGCGCCCATCGAGAAACCCGCGCCGGGACATGTCGTTGAGCAGCAGCTCGGCCATCGCCTTCTGCGCGCCATACGAGGTCTGGGGATTGAGTTCCACCCCGTCGGGCACCGGATCGGGGCAGTCGCCGCCGTGCACGGCCACCGACGAGGTGAAGATCACCTTTGGACAGGTGCCAAGCTGCCGTGCAGCTTGAAACAGGTTCAGCGTTGCGTGCAGGTTGGCGGCCATGCCCAGGTCGAAATCAGCCTCGGATCCGCCCGAGGCGACGCAGGCCAGATGGTAGATCACATCGACCCCATCGCTGAGCAACGCGGGCGCGATCTCGGGGTTTGCAAGATCGGCGGTGATGGCGCGGACCTCGAACGACGCATTGGGCAGCGCCGGTTCGATGATATCGGTCAGGATCAGTTCAGTGATCCGTTGACCATCGAGTGTGCCGTCGGATGCCAGCCGCCGCGCCAGCTTGCCACCGACGAACCCGCCGCCGCCTGTGATCAGGACTTTCATGTTGGACTCCCTGGTAGATCCCCCGTGAGGACGGGCGTGCGCGTTTGTCAGCCTGACCAGCCGCCATCGATCACGCAGGCCTGGCCGGTCATGAACGCGCTTTCGTCCGACCCCAGATAGGTGGCCAGCGACGCGATTTCGTCAGCTCGCGCGATGCGGCCCATGGGCTGGCGGGCGACAAATGCGGCCATCGCCGCGTCATAGTCGCCGGTTGCGCGCAGGCGGTCATGCAGGCTGGGGCTGTCGACGGTGCCCGGGCAGATGCAGTTCGCGCGCAGGCCCTTGGCGATGTATTCGACCGCGACCTGTTTGGTCATGCCGATGACCGCGGCCTTGGTCGCACCATAGACAAAGCGATTGGGTGCACCGATGATCGAGGAGGCGGCCGAACTCATGTTGATGATGGACCCAGTGCCGCGTTCGAGCATACCGGGAATTGCGGCCTGCATGGTGTGAAACATGGTGCGGCAGTTGAGTTGGAACGCGAAGTCCCAATCGTCGTCTGTGGCTTCGAGGATCGAGCCTGCGTGCACGAAGCCCGCGCAGTTGAACAGGATGTCAGGCGCGGCATCGGATACGGCGGCCTGGGCTGCGGCCTTGTCGGTGGCGTCCAGCGCGAAGGTCTCGCAATCCAAGCCCGTCAGCAGGTCGGCATTGATGTCTGTCGCGACGACATCCGCACCTTCGGCGATGAACATCTCGGCCGTGGCCCGGCCGATGCCCTGGCCCGCCGCTGTCATGAACGCGCGTTTCCCCTTGAGTCGCATGCAAGTCTCCCCAAAAGTGGATGTTTTTCCTATGGCTAGCGGTTTTAGGACGTGCTGTCACGGATTCCGGGGATGGCTTCGACGCTCGTGCGCTTGCGCCCACGTCGCTCCGCCCACCGTCCCCGGCCACAAGCCTAGTCCTTGGCAAACAATTCCGCGAAGACGTCGACCATCTGCGGCACCATCCTGTCCCCGTGACCCATGGCCTTGGCCA
>CAYWND010000214.1:0-250 GCA_964459085.1 uncultured Oceanibium sp.
AAAGTCATCGGCGCTCACCTGATAAGGCTTTCGCTTCATCTTCATCCCTTTCATGTCGCTCACCGAGTTGCCCAGCCAGTTGGTGACGCTGATGACATCGCTGCCCATTGGGGACTTTGGCGTGCTGCTGCTAATCATCCTGATCTACATGTTTCTCGGCATGTTCCTAGAAGGCATCGCCATGCTGGTGCTGACAATCCCTGTGGTGCTGCCGATCATCGCCGCGCTGGAGTTCGGCTTTGACCCGTCG
>CAYWND010000214.1:276-5464 GCA_964459085.1 uncultured Oceanibium sp.
TCCTCGTCGTCATCGTGCTTGAGATGGGGATGATTTCGCCTCCTGTGGGCCTGAACGTCTTCGTGGTGAAATCGATCGCGCCGGGCGTTCCGATGGCGCAGATTTTTCGTGGCATCTGGCCCTTCTGGTTCGCCATGGCGCTGATGCTGATCCTGCTGATGCTGTTTCCGCAAATCGCAATTTTCCTGCCTCAGACGATGGTGGGATGACCTTGGGAGAGTTCATCTATGCATGAGGGCAAAACCTATGTCGTGACCGGTGCGGCCTCGGGGATCGGGGCCGAGACGGCAAGAACCCTGATAGCGCAGGGCGCAACCGTGATCGGCGTCGATCGCAACGAGGTGAAGGGGGTCGATCAGTTCTGTCAGGCCGATTTGAGTGACCCGGCCTCGATTGATGGCTTGGTGTCGGACCTGCCAGACGGCATCGATGGGCTGGCCAACATCGCTGGCCTTCCGCCCACGGCACCTGCGCCATTGGTCATGAAGGTCAATCTTTACGGATTGCAAAGGCTGACGCTGGGCCTGATTCCAAAGCTGGCCGAAGATGCCTCCATCGCCAACCTTGCATCGCTCGCGGGATTTGGCTGGCCCAATGCGGTCAAACAGGTAAAGGCAGCCCTCGCGCTTTCGCTGGACGACGACGTCGATGGTTTCTGCGCTGACCAGGGTCTGAGTGACGACCGCAGCGGACGTAGCTACTTCCTATCAAAAGAAGCTCTGATTGTCTGGACGATGCAAAACCGGTGGAGCTGGCGAGACCGGGGCATCACCATGAATTGCGTCAGCCCCGGGCCGGTCGATACCCCGATCCTCGGGGACTTCATCGAGACGCTTGGCGACCGCGCCGAGGAAGACATGAAGGTCATGGATCGTCCGGGCACGCCGCAAGATATCTCTCCCGTTGTCAGCTTTGCGCTGAGCCAACAGGGCAAGTGGTTCCGGGGAGCGAACCTGACTGTAGATGGCGGCATGTCGAGTCACATTCTGTCGAACATCCACGCTTTGTGAATGGGCGGTCCATCAGGTGGACTGCAGGTTTCAAATAGTGGGTGAAGACAGGCTAACGTCAATGAGCGTCCTCGGGCTACGACCTGCGGGGTGAAGGGAGAAAACACGTGACATCTGAGAAACTTAAACACGCAATGGGCCTCTATCTGCATGGCATTCGCGACGGCAAGATCTGGGAGGCGCTGAACGCGCACACCGGCGACCGCTACACACAGCATTCCACCGGCGTGGGCGACGGGAAGGAGGGATTCGCCGAGTTCTTCGCACTCTTCCTTGAACGCAATCCAGATCGCGACATTCAGGTGATCCGTGCGATCGAAGACGGGCCTTACGTATTCCTGCATGTCTACCAGAACCTTGGTAACGGCGCGGCGCAATGGGTGACGGCGGATCTGTTTGATACCGACGCGAATGACAAGGTGATCGAGCATTGGGATGTCATTCAGGAATATGCGACCGAAACTGTTTCGGGCCGCTCCATGGTGGATGGGCCAACCCAGATCGATGAACTGGAAAAGACAGAAGCCAACAAAGCCAAGATCCAAGACTTCTGCGATGTCGTTCTGATCGGTGGTCAGTTTGACAAGGTCACGGACTTCATTTCGACCGAGCAATACGACCAGCACAATCCGTCGGTGGGCGACGGACTCGATGGCTTCGGGGCATGGTTTGCGAGCCTCGCCGAGCAAGGCCTCGCGATGCGGTATTGGAAGGTGCACAAGCTGATCGGTCAGGGAAATTTTGTCGTCACGCTCGGCCATTTGCAGATGGGTGACAGCCATTACTGTGCCTTCGACATCTTCCGCCTGAAAGATGGGCTGATCGTCGAGCATTGGGACGTCATGGAGAAAATCCTGCCGCCTGAGCAGTGGAACAACCAGGGCAAGTTCTGAGTGGGAGGCGCGGCTATGAGCAACATGGATCAGGTGATCACGACAGACATCGTTATCAACGGAGAGGCGCGACCCGCCACAGGTGGTGCGGTCTACGACCTTTTCAATCCGGCGCGTCCGACCGAGTTGGTGGGCCATGCTGCGGCTGCCACTCGCGAGGATATGAATGCCGCTGTAGAGGCCGCTCACGCGGCGTTCCCATCCTGGGCGGGACTTGGCTATACCGAACGGGCCGCAAAGCTGCGTGAGATTGCCAAGTCGCTGACCGCTGACGAAGAAGATGTAAAGTATCGCTCGCGGCTATTTACGCGAGAGCACGGCAAAATCGCCCGTGAGACACTTCTGGAAATGTCTCGCCTTGGGGATCGATTCTTGCAGGCGGCGGCCTATGGCGACCGGATCGCAATTGATGAAGTCATGGGGCCCGCAGAGGTGGGCCCGCAATTCGACACGGTGGTCATGCGGCAGCCGCGCGGGGTGGCCGCTCTGATCGTGCCTTGGAATTGGCCGTTGTCGATTCTGGGGGCAAAGTTGCCGCAGGCGCTGGTTACCGGAAACACGGTTGTCGTCAAACCGTCCGAAGACAGTGCGATGGCACCTGTTCTGACTCTGCAGATTATCGCGGATATGCTGCCGCCCGGCGTCATCAACATCATCACAGGTGATGCGAAGCAAATCGGCGACACGTTGACCAGTCACCCGTTGGTCAGGATGGTCAATTTTACCGGCTCCGTTGCGGTAGGCAAGCACGTGATGAAGATGGCCGCCGAAAACCTCACACCCGTCACGCTGGAGTTGGGCGGCAACGACGCTGCGCTGATCCTGGAGGATGCGAAACTCGACGACGAGGCGTTCGACAAGATGTATTGGGGTTCGTTTGGCTCCTCTGGGCAGATCTGCATGGCGCTCAAGCGCATGTATGTGCACGAAAGCCGCTACGACGAGGTGGTCGACGGCTTCACCGCCGCTTGCGAACGCGCAGTGGTCGGCGACGGCCTGCTGCCGGAAACCACGATGGGCCCCGTTAACAACGCGCGCCAATTCAAGGTTGTCACGGATATGATTGCGGAGGCCCGCGCAAAGGGCGCCGATCTCAAGGAATGCGGGCAGGTGCCTGATGTGGAACTATATCATGGCGGGGGCTACTTTCAGAGACCGGCCTTGGTCTACGATGCGGATCCCGACCTGAAAATGGTACGTGAAGAGCAGTTTGGTCCGTGCCTGCCGATCATGAAGTTCAAGACCGAAGTCGAGGCAATCACCGCAGCGAACGATAGCGTTTTTGGACTGTGCTCTTCGGTCTGGACAGAAGATGCCGATCGGGCCATGCGCCTCGCGCGCCGAATTGAAGCCGGATACACCTATGTGAACGGCCATGGCCCGATGGCTCAGGATGGGCGTGGTCCGTTTGGGGGCTTCAAGCAAAGCGGCATCGGAAGAAACCTTGGATATGACGGCGTATTGGCGTTTGCCGAGCCCCATTCGGTCTCCGCGCCAGCCGGCTTTTTGTTGGAGTAGAGACGATGGGAAAACTGGGCGAAGATATCATTGGCGCGAGCGGCCTTGCCCCATTCTTCGAAGTCACAAATGCCGATGCTGTATCAATAGATGCGCCGGAGAACCGGAAAGGCGATGCGCTGCGGACGTGGGTACGCGCGCTCAGCGGCTTTCAGAAAGAGGCCCTCGTGCGCTCTGCTCTAACCGGGCGGACCTGGCGCCTCGTGTCCGACGAAGGTCCCTATTTGAACGGACACGATGCCGCGCCTTGCCCGCTGGCATTTCTTTCCTGCGGGATGGCAGCCAGTTTTATGAACGAGATCCTGGCCCTGGCGAAGATCCAAGGTATCGAGATCCGCAATTTGAAGCTGATCCAGGACAATTACTACACCATGAAAGGCTCTATGCCGAAACGGACCATGGTGGGTGGCGCTGAGAATATTGACCTGCAGGTAGAGATCGATTGCGATCTCGAGGACGGGCCGCTCCATGAGTTCCTGATCAATGCGACCTACGCCTCTCCGCTCAACGGTCTGATGCGTGGCCAGTTGGAAAGCCTGTTCAAGCTTGGAAAGAATGGGGTCGAATTGCCCACAGCGAAAGCTGCGGAACTTGACGGGACGCTCTTTCCAGACCCGGGCAACCATTTTGCCAAAGCAGAGGCAGGCGCATTCACCGCCAAACTGATGGAACCGGTTGGACCAACGCCGAAAAAGGATGTTGTTCTGGGCACGTCCGCCGGTGGTTCTTCTCTGTCGGATGAACAGGATCGCCGCCTCAACATCGGAGCAGTTGCGGTTCTGCGTGAGGATGGCATCAAGGACATCCAACAGATGCAGTATTCGCCCTATGGCACGTCCTTCCGATTGCTGTCATCCGAAGATGGACGTGCACCGGATGCCAATACACTGATTTCCGCCGGTATCGGGTTCTGCTTCATGACGCAGTTTGGTCGCTTCGTTTCGATGCTCAAGCTGGACCTTCCGGACTACCGCATCGTGCAAGATACGCATTTCAGCCTCGGCGGCGCGTCGGGCGGAACCGGTAAAGCGGGTGAGGCCGACCCGATCGAAACACATGTGTATTTGGAAACCACAGAAAGTGACGAGACCGCTCAGGAGATGCTCGACATTTCGGAACAGACTTGCTTCCTGCATGCTTTTTGTCGAACCGACCTGAAGACAAAACTGAAGGTGGTTCGTGTCTAAGGGGGTGGCAGAATGAGGGTTGCACTTACGGGCGGCTCTACTGGTATCGGTGCCGAGGTTGCGCGGAAACTGACCGCACAAGGTCATCTGGTGTCGGCTTTCTGGCGCGCGCCCATCGGGTGGTCCGAATTGATTGTTAGTTCATCGTCGGCCTCTGGTCCATTGGGACGATGCTCTCCGGCGCAGGTGTACGATAGCTCACTGCGCTATGCGGTCTGACTGGCCTGCTGCCGCTCTGAGGCGGACACAGGGGCGTAAAAAAGGCCGGTACGCACCAACGTCCTCAAAAAAGTCAGGACGTGAGAGCGCCGAACTCTTGGATTAGGTCACTTCCGCCCTTTTTTAGGCAGGGTTGGAATTGTCAAAACGGCTAAGGGTCTGGCGTGGGGTCAGATCGCGAAGAGCCTGACTGTTTAGATCCTGTAATCACTACCGGCAAACCATATCTCAACGGGGGATAGCGCGGCGTAAGAGTACGCAGCCGATTACATTTTCAATTTTCTATCAACGAGTTGGGCTTTTTTTTGGCGGAGAGACAGGGATTCGAACCCTGGGTACGCTCGCGCGCACAACGGTTTTC
>CAYWND010000215.1:0-5447 GCA_964459085.1 uncultured Oceanibium sp.
ATCGGCTTTGTCGACGAGGCGTCGATGCTGGACGAGGCGCAGTTCGACGACCTGAAAGAGATCTTCCCAACGCTGGTGATCTTTGGCGATCCGGCGCAGTTGGCCCCGGTCGGCCAATCAGGCGAGATGTGTTTCGACAAACTGCCCGAGGGCCGGATCAACCGACTGGAGCGTATTCATCGCCAGGCCGAGGACAATCCGATCCTGGATCTTGCCCACGCGCTGGGCGACCCGGACCTGGAGTTCGAGGCGTTCGAGCACATGGTCGAGCAAGCAGCAGAGCGTGATGACCGTGTCGTGGTAGCTCCGAGGGTTGATGCGGCCGCGATGGCGCGGGCCCCGGTTCTGGTGTGGCGCAACGCGACACGGGTGCGTCTGATCCATGCGTTTCGTGCGGCTTTTGGGGCGCCCGAGGACATGCTGTTGCCCGGCGAGCCGCTGATCTGTGATGGGATCGAGCGGCCGCTGAAGCACCGGAAAAAGCGGCTGGACCTGGAGGCGCGGGGGCTGATCAAGGGTGCGCAATGCGTATTTCTGGGCGAGGGGCGCAAGGTGGGCTTTTCGCGGCTGTTCGTGATGGGGGCCGAGGATCCGCAGGTCAACGCCGCGACGATCATCAAGATCGAGCGTCCGGGCGAGGACGAGCCCTTTATCCCCTCGGCCGCGCATATGGGCGCGGCGTTTCTGCATTGCGCGGCCTGCACCATCCACCAGGCGCAGGGGTCGCAATGGCCCGAGGTGCAGGTCTTTGCGCCCGACCTTTACGCGGCAGCCCGATCGGGCCGGATGGAGGCGGGCATCGCCTTGTGGAAGCGGTTGGCCTATGTGGCGATCACCCGGGCCGAAGAACGGCTGCATTGGGTGACACGCTATCGGCTGGGGCGCCCGACCGCGCCACTTGAGACGTCGGACCTGCGCGCGCCAGCGCCCAAGCTGGAACTGGCGGGCGGATAAGTTATCAAACGGTGTCCGCTGGCGCGGACGTTACCTTGAGCCACAGAAAATCCTTGCGGATTTTGCTGCGGCGGACTGGACCGCGCAGAGGCCCTGATCCCATGGATCAGGGCGTGCCCAAGCGTTTTGTGTGTCGCCGGACGCGTCAAGGACGAGCCCTTGCGGGCGGCCCTACGGGCCGTCCTTGACCCGTCCGCCGACTCACATTTCCGGTTTTATTGAGGGGCTTTGCGTGAGCACGCACAAAAGCTCGAACATGATCGATACGCCCAGCCATGCTGTGCCGCCGGAGGGGTCGAATGGCGGCGAGACCTCGACCAGATCGGCGCCCACAAGGTCGAGACCAGCCAGCGCGCGAACGCAGGTTTGTGCCTGGTGGGATGTGGGTCCTCCGACCTCGGGCGTTCCGGTTCCCGGCGCATAGGCCGGATCGATGAAGTCGATATCGAACGAGCAGTAGGTGGGGTCGGTGCCCGCGACGTCGCGGGCCTGAGCCATCACATCGTCGATCCCGCGTAAGAACAGGTCGTCGACTGTCACGATCGTGACCCCGACCGATCGGCCGAACTCCATGTCCTCGGCATCATACATCGTGCCACGGATACCGATTTGGATCACCCGGTTGGGGTCCAGCAGCCCCTCTTCAATGGCGCGTCGGAAGGGGGTGCCGTGGGTGTACATCTCGCCGTCAAAATACGAATGAAACAAGTCGGTGTGCGCGTCGAAATGGATCATGCCCAGTGGCCCGTCCTTGGCCAGGGCGCGCAGCACCGGCAGCGAGACCAAATGGTCACCGCCCACAGTCAGCGGCACGATCCCCGCGGCCTGGACCTGATCGTAGAACGCCGTGATGCGGGACATGCTGTCCTGCAAATTCGCCGGGTTCGGTCCGACATCGCCCAGATCCGCGCAATTGGCCGCCTCGAACGGGCGGATCAGGCTGACCGGATGCTGGGCCCGGATCATGGTCGAATAGTCGCGCAACTGCCGGGGACCGTGACGGGGTCCGGGACGGTTGGTGGTGCCGGCATCCCAGGGCACGCCTGCGATCCCAATCTGCACATCCGAGAACCGGTCGTGGCCGGGGGGGACATGCGGCAGCCGCAAAAAGGACGGCACGCCGGCAAATCGGGGCAGGTCAAAACCCGAGACGGGCTGGAAGAAGGGGTCGGACATGCTATCCTCTGACTTATGCAGGTCCACTATACGGAGATCGCCGCGTGAGTGTCATGCGCTGGTTGCTTGCGGGGCTGGTCGCCATCGGCCTGCCCGCACAGGCGATGGATGTTGATCTGGAACTGGTGCTGGCGGTCGACACATCGCGGTCCATGGATCTGGACGAGTTGCGCCTGCAGCGCGAAGGTTATGCTGCAGCCCTGGAACATCCGGCAGTCTCTTCGGCGCTGAGTCAGGGAAAACTGGGCCGGGCGGCGATCCTGTATTTCGAATGGGGCGGACGCGGGCGGCACAGGCTGCTGGTGGACTGGACCTTGATCGAGGGGCCCGAGGATGCGGCCGAAGTTGCCGCCAAGCTGCGCGAGGCATCATTGGGCGGCCTGCGGGGCACATCCATTTCCGGTGCAATGGAACAGGCGGCGATCTGGCTGGACAGCAATGACTACGAGGGGACGCGCCGGGTTCTGGACATCTCTGGCGACGGGCCGAACAACCGCGGCAGGCCGGTCACCGAAGTACGGGACGAGTTGGCGGCGAAGGGGATCGAGATCAATGGATTGCCGTTCATGGTAAAGGAACCGGGCGGCTGGTACTCGATCCCGGATCTCGATTTCTACTACGAGGACTGCGTCATCTCGGGCGAGAGCGCCTTTGTGATCCCGATTTTCGAGATGGACAGGCTGGTGGCCTCGATTCGGCAGAAACTGGTACTGGAAATCTCGGGCCTCAGACCGCCGGCGACCGAACGGATCTGGCGGGCGTCGGCTGCCGATTGCCTGATCGGCGAGAAATTGCGGCGCCAGCGCGAACTGGAGTGGGATTGGGAGAACTAGGCCTGATCGGGGGCGGCGAGATTGCCCTGCGGCGCTTTTTGACCCTGGGCTAGACGACAGATCATATCGACATGAGTGTCTAGCCAGTCGTGGTCCAGCGGCAGCCCCGCGATGAGTTTGCGAAAATAGGGGACCGCGATTGCCATCTCGACCAGTTGGCGTATCGGCGCATCAGACCCAAGCTCACCCCGCGTGCGCGCGGCCTCGAACACCGCCTCGACGCTGGCGATTCGCTCGGCCATCAAGTCGTTGATCGTCGCTTTGACGTCCCGGTCGGTTGCTGCTGCGGCGATCACCTGCGGAGCGACCTGGCCCCAGGGTGTTTCGGTGAGTGCTGACATCAGGATCCCAAGCATCCAGGTCAGATCCGCCTTGAGCGGGCCGTTGGTTCTTGGCGCGATGCTGGGCGGTGTCGCGACGCGCTTGAAGGCGTCGTTGCGAAGATGTTCGAGCTTTGGCCAATGGCGGTAGAGCGTACTGCGGGAGATACCGGTCGCGGCGCTAACGGTTGCATGGGTTAACGACAGCACGCCTTCGGACTGCAGGATCGTCAATGCCGCGTCCAAGGCAAGGTTTCGCGTCGCCAGAAGGCGGGGGTCTTCGGAATTGGTCATAGTAAACTATAGAACAATTTGTTGCGAATCAAAACATATTGTTTAATTATTGGATCATCACCATCGTAACCCGACGGCTGGGGCGTGGGGGTCATTCAAGGCAGGAACCCAGCGAAGTCTTGCACATCGCCAATCGCCCGGATCGATGGCGGTACAACAAGGGAGGCAGATATGACGGACAAACCAACTCTCCGGTCGGTGCTGAGCTTGGCACTTGTAGTAGGTTGGGGAGCCTTTGCGCCGGCCGCTGCACTGGATCTGCCCAGTCGCGGGGGCGAGACCCCGCGCACGACCGACAGTGTCCCCCATGTCCAGATCGGGATTTCCCCCGATCCGACCATATCCGCCGAACTATTGCGCAGAGCGGATGAATTGCCGGGTGTCAGTCTACGCAAGACGATCGTGTCGTTGCCCGGTGCCAAGGGATTCTGGATCGACGAAGGCATTGTGCTGGCCCGGCCCAACGCGATCGTTCGTGGTCGCGAGTTTGCCCATATGCACCCCGATGGCAGCCTTCACGCGTCGCTGTCACCTGCGACCGCCGAGGTTGCGGTCGACGCGGGATGGGCAATTCGCCACCCCTGGGCGGCCACCAGACCGGGCTGGGAAGGGTTCGTGATGATCTATACGCCCACCACAGCGGATGAGTTGGACGTTGTCATGCAACTGGTTCGGGCATCCTATGACTTTGTGACTGGCGCGAGCGCTGCACAGTAGTGCTGCAGGATTGCTAGCGCCGTAGCAGGCGAAATGCCTCTGACGCAGCCCAGCCGGCGAAAAGGGCTACGGCAATCGACAGTATGCCGTACAGTAGGGGACGCTCGTGGGCCGTGGTGTAGATGAGGCGTTCCAGCCCGTCCTTTCGGACAAGAATAGACGTTGTGGTCGCGTTGATGACCCGGCGATCGCGCAACAGAAACATCCGCGTCTCGTAGTCTCCTTCGGTCAGGTTGGCAGGCAGGGCCACTGCTGTTGAAAACAGGGTCTCTTCCCGCAAGTCCACGATGCCGTCCTGCTGACTGTAGAGACCGTTGTTCTGGCGGATCCGGACCACCGCCTCGGTGAAGGATCGCGGCATCTCGATCTGATCTCCGGGATCCACAACGCGCACCGCGCGATCAAATCCAATCCTGTACCTAAGACGTTCAGTTTCGGACATGATTTCGTTCAGGGGGGCGGTGGTTGCGATGGCATAGAAGCTGGGTGCCTGGTCAACTTCGACCGCATCCCTGTTGGCCCAGATCCCCAGCGTTCGGGATTTACGCCGAACCGTCACCCGCTGGTCAGGGCCCTTGATGGTGATCACGACATGCAGCGGTCCAGCCGTTGCGGGAACCGGTGCCTCGCGCTTGACGCCGCCGAAGACAAATATTTCGGAGCCGTCGAAGTTGGCGGTGATCGACACGGTGTTCTGCGAAAGTGCGCCCACGACTTCTTCCGCACGTGCGGGTATGGCCAGCAACAGAAGTATCAGCGTTGCCCGTATCAATGCCCTGCCTCGCCAATGGAGTAGAGTTCGGAGGGCATGACGACAAGGTCGAACAACAGCTTGCCGCAAACTGCCAGAACCATTATGGCCAGCAGGATCCGCAACTGTTCGGCCTTGAGGTGAACGCCGATGCGGGCCCCGATCTGCGCGCCGACCACGCCGCCAAGCAGCAGCAGCAGAGCCAGCACCGCATCGACGGTGAAGTTCTGGGTCGCGTGCATCAGCGTCGTGAAGCCAGTGACAAAGATGATTTGGAACAGCGACGTGCCGACCACGACCTTGGTTGGCATTCCCAGGATATAGATCATCGCGGGAACCATGATGAACCCGCCGCCCACGCCCATGATCGCGGCCAGCACACCTACGCACATGCCGATCACG
>CAYWND010000216.1:0-5440 GCA_964459085.1 uncultured Oceanibium sp.
CAGCGCACAACCAATGGCCACGCCTTCGCCATGCAGCAGCCGGTCGGAATAGCCTGTCGCGGCCTCGAGCGCGTGGCCAAAGGTGTGGCCCAGGTTCAAGAGCGCGCGGTCGCCGCGTTCGGTTTCGTCCCGTTCGACAATCTCGGCCTTCATTTGACAGGACCGGCGAATGGCGTGCATACGCGCGTCCTGATCCCCGGCGGCCAGCGCGGGGCCGTTCGCTTCGAGCCAGGAGAAGAAGGTTTCGTCCCCCAACAGGCCGTATTTGACGACCTCGCCATAGCCCGCAAGAAAGTCGCGGGGTGGCAGCGTGGTCAGCGTGTCGGTGTCGGCGAGCACAAGGACGGGCTGGTGAAACGCGCCGATCAGGTTCTTGCCCGAGGTCGAGTTGATCGCGGTCTTGCCCCCGACCGAGCTGTCGACCTGGGCCAACAGCGTGGTGGGCACCTGAACATAGTCCAGACCGCGCCGGGTGATCGCCGCGGCAAAGCCCGCCAGGTCTCCGATCACACCGCCCCCGAAGGCCACGACCAGATCGTCACGCTCGGCCCGTTCGCTGATCAGCCATTCGACGGTGCGTTGAAGGTTGGCCCAGTCCTTGGTGCCCTCGCCCGGGGGCAGGATCAGGGACGTGGCCTCGACCCCCGACGCGGCAAGCCCGGCCGTCAGGCCCGACAGGTGGTGGCGGGCCACCGTTTCTTCGGTCAGCACATACACCCGGGGGCGGGTCAGACGGGGCGCGATATGATCCCCGGCGCGCGCCAGCAGGCCCGGCCCGATCACGATGTCATAGGATCGCCCCGGCAGATCCAGGTGCAGCGTCTGGGTCATGATGCTGGCCTCATGGTCAGCGTGGCGGGCCGTGAGGGGTGTGCCAGATCGTCGGCGCGGATCGCCTCGAGTATCCGGCGGACCATCACCTCGTGCGAGATATCGGGGTCCGAAGGCACGCGGATTGCGGCGCGGGCATAGACCGGGGCGCGCGCATCCAGCAGGTCGGACAGAACCTGCCGGGGGTTGTCGCGTTTGAGCAGAGGACGGGTGTCGCGGTCCTTGACCCGGTCCCACAGCGTGTCCAGATCCGCGTCCAGCCAGACCGAGACGCCCAGCCGGGAAACATCATCGCGGACCTGGTCGGACAGGAACGCGCCGCCCCCCGTGGCCAGCACGCAAGGATCGGATGTCAGAAGCCGCGAAATGACCTTGCGTTCGCCATCGCGAAAATGCGCTTCGCCGAACTGGGCGAAGATGTCACTGATCGACATGCCTGCCGCGGCCTCGACCTCGTGATCCGAATCGGCGAAGGTTACATCAAGAAATGCCGCCAGGCGTTTGCCAACGCTGGTTTTTCCAGCACCCATCAGTCCAACGAGCACAATCGTGCGGTTGAGTTGCAGCGCGAATTTCTGCTCGGGGGCTGTGGGCAACAGACAACGCTTTCTTACATCGGGGCAATTGATGTAACCCGTTTTGCAGATTAACTTCCAGATATAAACCCTCGGGGTTCGTTCCGAGCGGGGCGAGCAGGCGAACGACATGGGCCGATTCCTGAAATACATCTTCTACCTGGCGGTGCTGGGCGCGCTTGGCGTGGTCGGCTTTGCCGTGTTCTCGGAACTGCCGGCGCCGACGGAAAAGGTCGTGGTTCCGCTAGAGCCAGAGGTGAACTGACCGATGCTGAAACCCATCGCGGTGGTCATGTGTCTGTCTGTGTGTGGCGCGGCGACGGCCGAGGCGCCGCGCAGTGACATCTCGTGGCTGACCGAAAGCCTGACGCGCGAGACGGTGCCCGACACCCTGCCCCGGTTCGGATCAGGTCCGGTCAGCGACGCGGTGGTGCCGTTTCCGGAAAGCCAGATCGAGACCAGTGATCTGAACCGCACGATCTATGACGGTATCGGCACGGTTCCGCCTGACAGTCTGTCGCTGCCCGATGCGATCTGGGGCAATGTCTCGGCCCTGCGGGCGCGGCGCATCGTGCAGTCCGTGGCCCTGTCCGGCCCGCCCGCGATGCGCAGCTTTGCGCGCGATCTGATGTTGACCCGGACCGAGCCGCCGCCCGGTGCGGGACCATCGAACGCGCTGCTGCTGGCGCGGATCGACCGGCTGATGGACGCGGGGATGCTGGCCGAGGCCGAGGCATTGTTGCAGCGCGGCGATGCGGGGGATCCGGACCTGTTCCGGCGCCTGTTCGACATTGGTCTGCTGACGGGCCGCGCGGATCAGGTGTGCGAGCGGCTGCGCACCTCGCCCACGCTGTCGCCCAGCCTGAAAGCACGGGTCTTTTGCCTGGCAAGGACCGGGGACTGGGAGGCGGCGGCGCTGACGCTGCGCCTGGGCCAGGATCTGGGATCGCTGTCGGATAGGGATGTGGAGTTGCTGGAACGGTTCCTGGACCCGCAACTGTTCGAGGGCCAGCCGTTCGAGGATTTGCGTGGCCAACTGACCACGCTGGACTTCTTTTTGATCGAAGCCGCAGGCGCGTCGGTGCCTGCGGCGCGGCTGCCGCTGGCCTTCAACCATCTGGATATCGCCGAATCCGAGCCGCTGCGCGCGCGCACGCTGGCGCTGGAAAAGCTGGTGCGCGGGCAAGCGGTCGGGCCTGAAGCCTTGTTTGCGGCGTTTCGCGCGGCCAAGCCCGCGGCCTCGGGCGGGGTGTGGGATCACATGGCGGCGGTGCAGGATCTGGATCGGGCCTTTGCCATCGGCGCGCCCGAGGGCGTGGGCCCTGCCCTGGTCACGGCGGATCGCATATTTGCCGATCTGGGCCTGCGGTTCGCGCTGGCCCAAGAATATGCGCGGCAACTGGCGGCGCTGGACCCGGCCAGCCTGCCCGACAACCGCAGCCGCCGCCGGGCCGGGCATCTGCTGATCCTGGCGGGCGAAGGTGCTGCGGCACGCAGTTTTCTGGATCTGAACCCGGATGGCTATGACGATCTTCTGATGGCGCTGGCGGAACGGGCCGAGACACTGCCCGATTGCGTCTCGCCCTCGCCCCTGAAGGTCGCGATCATGAACGGCTTTTCGGACCTGCCGACCGAGGACGAAACCGCCCGTCGCCTGCTGGACCGGATCGCGGCTGGCAACCTGGCCCCGGCGCTGTTCGAGATCGAACGGCTGCTGGCCCCCGGGGCCGAGGTCGATCCCGGAGATCTGGAGGCGGCGTTGCGCGGGTTGCGGGCGGCCGGTCAGGACGACCTGGCCCGGCGCGTGGCCCTTGAAACGATCCTGCTGCTGCCCGAAGCATGATGGCCCAAGCGTGATGGCCGAGCGACACACCTGGATCGGCGCCTTTCTGGAAACCCTGCAGGCCGAGCGCAATGCCTCGGCCAACACGGTGGCGGCCTATCTGCGGGATCTGGACGACTTCACGGGGTTTCTTCGGCACAAGGGGTCCGCGCCCGAGACGGCCGACATGGCCATGATCGAGGCCTATATCGTGGCGCTGGATCAGGCAGGACTGGCCGCCAGCACCCGCGCCCGGCGATTGTCCGCGATCAAGGGGCTGTTTACCTTCGCGTATTCCGAGGGCCTGCGCGGCGACGATCCCGCGGGCCGGATCCGAACCCCGCGGACGGGCCGCAAGCTGCCCGCGACGCTGAG
Organism: uncultured Oceanibium sp.; assembly: GCA_964459085.1. Taxonomy (GTDB): domain Bacteria; phylum Pseudomonadota; class Alphaproteobacteria; order Rhodobacterales; family Rhodobacteraceae; genus Halovulum. Next base: position 3,604 of record CAYWND010000216.1, read on the forward strand.
TACGGAGGACATCGACCGCCTGTTGCAGGTCGCGGCCGATCATGGCCGGACCGAGGCCGACAAGCTGCGCAACCGCTGTCTGGTCGAGGTGCTCTATGCCACCGGTTTGCGCGTCAGCGAGTTGGTGTCGCTGCCCTATGCGGCCGCCCTGGGCGATCCCCGGATGCTGTTTGTGCGCGGCAAGGGCGGGCGCGAGCGGATGGTGCCACTGTCCGATCCGGCGCGCCAGGCGCTGGCCGAATGGGTCACGCATCTGGACGCCGGGCGGCAGGCGTTCGCGGGCGATCCGGATCACCTGTTCCCGTCGCGGTCCGGTAAGGGGCATCTGTCGCGGGTGCAGTTTTTCAACATCATCAAGGCGATGGCGGGTCGGGCCGGGCTGGATGCCGCGACAATCTCGCCCCACACCCTGCGCCATGCCTTTGCCACCCATCTGCTGGCGGGCGGCGCGGATCTGCGCGCGATCCAGGCGATGCTGGGGCACGCCGATATCGCCACGACCGAGATCTATACCCATGTGCTGGAGGACCGGCTGAAATCGCTGGTTCTGGACAAGCATCCGCTGGCGCGCCAGGGCGAGGCTTGATCGACGGGCCACATGACTACAGTTATTCTAGCTTGAAACGACGCATCCGGGACTGCCCAAACAATGGAAAACGATATCTCTTCGGCCCTTGACGGATGGCCCTGGCTATACTGGGGCTATGCTGCTGCGGTTCTGTGCCTGCTGATGCTGTCGGCGTTCTTCTCGGGGTCCGAGACGGCGCTGACGGCGGCGTCGCGGGGCAAGTTGAAGGGGGCCAGCGACAAGGGATCGCGGGGCGCGGACGTTGCCCTGGGCCTGACCGATGACAGCGAGCGACTGATCGGGGCCATCCTGCTGGGCAACAACCTGGCCAATATCCTGGCCACCGCGTTGGCCACATCCGTGCTGACGGTGATGTTCGGCGACAGCGGTGTCGCGCTTGCCACGTTGGCAATGACGACGCTGGTCCTCATCTTTGCCGAGGTGATGCCCAAGACCTATGCGATCACCAATGCCGAGAGTGCCGCGATGCGCGTGGCCCCGGTGATCGCGGTGGTGGTGCGCGTCTTGTCGCCGTTCGTAAACGCGGTGCGCTGGATCGTGCGCCTGGTGCTGGGCGTGATCGGCGTCAAGATCGACCCCGAGGCCAGTGTGCTGGCCGCCCAGGAGGAAATTGCCGGCGCGATCGCCCTGCACCATTCCGAAGGCTCGGTGGAAAAGGACGATCGCGACCGCCTGCTGGGGGCGCTGGATCTGGGCGAGCGCGAGGTCGAAGAGATCATGCTGCACCGCCAGGATATCGAGATGATCGATGCCGACGCCCCGCCCGAGGCGATCCTGTCCCAGTGCCTTAAGTCGCCCTATACCCGCCTGCCGGTGTTCCGCGACGAGCAGGAAAACATCGTCGGCGTGGTCCATGCCAAGGATCTGCTGCGCGCGGTCGATGCGCTGGTGCGCGGGACCAAGGGAGGGTTGGAGAACCTGGAAAGCTTCGAGATCATGGACGTGGCGATGGAGCCGTATTTCGTGCCCGACACCACGGCGCTGGACGACCAGATGCGCGAGTTCCTGCGCCGCAAATCGCATTTTGCCCTGGTGGTCGACGAATATGGCGCGTTGCAGGGCCTGATCACGCTTGAGGACATCCTGGAAGAGATCGTGGGCGAGATCGCCGACGAGCATGACGAGGAGGAAGAGACCCTGACGCCCGAGGCGGATGGCTCGTTCCTGATCGAGGGCGGCATGACGATCCGCGACCTCAACCGGGCCTGCGACTGGGCGCTGCCCGATGACGAGGCCAACACGGTGGCC
>CAYWND010000217.1:0-5430 GCA_964459085.1 uncultured Oceanibium sp.
GTCAGCTACAGTCGGTGCAGACGACCTTGGCGATGAACCGCGGGCGCATCACGACGCGGGGCTTCCATTCCAGGTTGGTGAGGCCCACCGACGACACGATCGGCGTATAGGGGATCTCGATCTCGACCAGGATCACGCTGTCGTTGTCGGCGACCATCGGCAGATCGTTCTCGGGGATGGTCTCGTTGGTCATCTTCTGGGCGTCACCCAGGGGCGCGCGGACATAGGACCACTCGACCTCGTAGGCCTCGTTGGCCTCGTCGTACGAAATGGACGAGATGCGCATCCATTTGTCGTCCGAGGCGCGCGGCAGCAGGCGGTCCAGCAGGGTGTAGTAATCCAGCAGTTCGGCCTGATCCACGTCCTCCTGGCGGGACATGATGTCGGCGATGGCATAGGCCGCCTTGGATGCCTTGCTTTCGGATTTGTAGATGTCGAAAAAGACATAGGATCCCATCAGCCACAGCACCAGCAGCGGGAACGTCAACAGGAACTCGATGGTGACGGTTCCCTCTTCGTCTTCGGTGAAACGGCGGCACCAGCGCATGCGCTTACTCCGGCTCGTTGATGAAGGCGGACATCGCCGTCATCTGGACCGCGCCCGAGCTGTCCTTGGGCAGTTGCAGGCCCAGGCCGATGCCGGGAAAGATCGGGTCGATCAGGACGCAGGCGCGCACGAACATCAGTTCCGACCGGCCGCCCGGGTTGAAATCCGACTGCGGCTTCACATAGCCCAGCTCGCCGCCCGAACCGGTGGTGCGCTCGACACAGTCGGCGTCGTCCGAGGGAAAGCTGGCGCTGTTGACGATAGGCTTCATCTCCAGCACCAGGACGTTGTTGCAATCGCGCAAAAGCAGGGCGTTGTTGCAGATGCGCGACTTGATCGCCGCCTCGACCTCGGTCTCGGGCAGGTCGCCCAGGCGCACGTCGCGCATCGCGATCTCCAGCCCGCGGTCCAGAAACATCGACTTGCTCATCAGCCACCCGGCCTCGAACACGGTCAGCACCAGCGTGATGAAGATCGGAAACACCAGCACGAACTCGACCGTCGAGGCGCCGTCCTCGTCACGGCGCATCCGGTCCAGCGGGCGCATTCTACGCCCAAGAAGCTTTGCAAACCGCATCACTGCACCAGCTTGATTTTCTGCAACGTGGTCGAGATTTCCTGGAACGCGGTCGAGATGTCGGTGCCGACCACGTCGTAGAAATGCGTGAATTCGTTATAGGAACAGTCTTTCATCGCCTGCTTCACGCCGCTGGGCGCCTCAAATGCGATGGTGAAGACGATGACATTGTTGTCGCGCGCCAATTCGCACATCTGCGCAAACTGCGATTTCGCGGTCGAGCCGGAAACGGTTTGCGATGTGTCGCCCTCGTCCCAGGCGTTCGAGGCGCGGAACCGGTCCGAGGGCCGCCGCTGCGACGTGATCTGACCATCGGTCATCAGCACGATCACTTTCAACGTCGTGGTATCGTCCCAGTCGCGCGGCCGATCGCCAGAAAAGTCGGGGTTGGAGACATGCGGCGCAAGTGTGTCCTTGGATGCCGGATCCAGCAGCGCCAGCCCCCACTTCATGCCATTGTCCGTGCCGGTGCCGTCATGCAAGCCGTACTGCAGGGCGTTGATCGCACCTTTCAGCGTGTCCTTGTCGTTCTCCATCAGGGTGATCGCGCCGCTGTCGTCCGACGGGCACCAGCCCCAGTTCATCCACAGGCCCCGGCGCCGCTCGCCGCTGTAGGTCTGGCCATCGATCGGATCGACCCCGTAAAACTGTTCGTTGTCGATGCCCCAATTGTGGAAATGCGTGGTCTGGGTATAGCTGCCCCCGCCCGGCAGGCCGGTGGACAGGAAATCGCCCGCGTTCAGGTCCAGACAGGACGACGGCGCCGCCACGACATCCGAATTGGATGGCAGGTCCTCGATATTGACCTCTTCCAGATCCACCGTCTCGTCATCGCTGACCACGCGGTCGGTCTCGGTCGTGCCTTTGGTGTCCACATACTGGTCGCGGATGCCGCCCAGCGCGTCGAACAGGCCCGGGCCCGGGTTCACCTGACCCGCATAGGGCACGATGTTCATGCTGACCGTGCCCGCGCTGTCATTGTTGATGATGGTGTCGATGAACTCGTTGGCCGCGACCACCAGCCGCGAGATCCGCCGCGTCGAATTGTCGGGGCAATCCCGCTGCCCGCTGGTCGAGCAATAGCGCATCGTCCCCGAGATATCCAAAACCAGGCTGATCTCGATGTCCTTGCGCCGTTCCTCGGCCGACCCGCTGGCCACCACCGTCAGGGTGGGATAGCCGATCAGCTTCAGAAAAAAGGTCCGGAATTCATAGCTGGCCGACGCGGTGATCTTGCGCTCGCCCAGCCCGGTCTCGCCCTGGACCGTGTTGTTGATCGGCATGTTCACTTCCAGCGCCACCTCGCCGATGCCGGGATTTTCCGGGTCCGCCGCGATGTCGCTGCCGAACCATTCCGAGGTGCCAAAGAACGACTTCACCGTCTCCGTGGGGTCCAGCGTCTGGTCCAGATCGGCCGCCGCCAGCAATCCGCGATCCAGACCGTTCTGCAATTCGGCCCGCAGGGTTTCGTGGCGCATATAGTCAACGGCCATGCCGGTGGCGACCACCATGATCAGGAACATCAGCAACGTGAACGGCAGAATCGCGCCATCCTCGTCGCGCAAAAAGCTCTCGTCGCGACAGCAATCCCGGGTCGCAATAGTGCCCCGTTTACAGAAACGATACCGCTGCATGGCCACCTCTTTCCGTCTGCCCAATGCGCGCTGCCCCCCGCGCGTTTGGCGCGAGGTTAATGCGAGAATGTGAATCGAAGGTGGCGAATTGAGGCGATTTGAAGGATTTCTGTGCCCTGGGTTACAAAACTCCTAACCCAGGCGGATCGCCGATCCCGTTGTCCCGTCCCGCCTCAGAACGGGATCTCGTCATCCATGTCCGGCGGGCCTGCCGGGGCCGGTGCGCCCCCGCCATAGCCCGCATCCTGACCGCCGCCGCCGCCCGAATAGCCGCCCCCGCCGCCGCCTTCGCCGCGGCTGTCCAGCATGGTCAGTTCGCTGCGATAGGGGCGCAGCGACACCTCGGTGGTGTACCGGTCCTGGCCCGACTGGTCCTGCCATTTGCGGGTTTCCAGCTGGCCCTCGACATAGATCTTGGACCCCTTGCGCAGGTATTGCTCGGCCACCCGGATCAGCGGTTCGGAATAGATCGAGACGCGGTGCCACTCGGTCCGCTCGCGCCGCTCGCCGCTGTCACGATCGCGCCAGGTCTCGGATGTGGCCAGCCGCAGGTTGCAGACTTTGCCGCCCGAGGGGAATGACCGGACCTCGGGGTCCGCGCCCAGATTTCCCACCAGGATGACCTTGTTCACACTTCCCGCCATGGCGACCTCCGCAACATTCGAATCTTGTCGAGACATGACTACCCGCTTTGCGCGGCGGGTGCCATGACCGATCCGCGCGCGCGAGCCCCCCGCACCCGGTGTTCGGTAACAGATCGAAACGTAAAGTTGGTAAAGGAAGGGTTACAATCGGCCCCGCTCCCACTATGTTTCCTGCCAGCCGCGTCGGAGTTCTTTGCATGCGTTTGATTGTCGTGCTGGCTGTAGGGGGTCTCCTCAGCACACCGGTCCAGGCCGAACAGCTGTTCGGCGGACCCAGCGTGCTGTCCGCCTATGACCAGAACCTGATCCGCAAGCCGGTCAAGGGCCGGCTCAAGGGGACACCGCGCACCCCCAGCTTCGGGCTGGAAGATCCCGAACCCGTGGGCGTGCGCCTGGATGTCTATCGTCCCGGCTTCTATTCCACCGCCGATCTGCCGCGCAGTCCCTATCTGGGCATGGCCCGCGCGGCGGCCATGCGCCACGGCATCCCGTCGGATATCTTCCTCAAGCTTGTGACGCGCGAAAGCAACTGGAACCCCAAGGCCCGCTCGCACAAGGGGGCGATGGGCCTCGCGCAACTGATGCCGGGCACCGCACGGGCGCTGGGCGTGCGCAACGCCTGGGATCCGGCCCAGAACCTTGATGGCGGGGCCCGCTATCTGTCCCAGCAATACCGCAAATTCCGCAACTGGCGCCTGGCGCTGGCGGCCTACAACGCGGGCCCGGGCGCGGTCGAGAAATACAACGGCGTGCCGCCCTTCCGCGAAACCCAGGCCTACGTGCAGGCCATCTTGGCGAACTGAGCCACCCGGGCGCGCCTGCGCCCAACAACAAAGTAACATTGCGCGCCTGCGCCCAACAACCGCGCCCTATAGTGCCGGACCCCAAGACTCGCGCCCCCGATCCGGCTATGCTGCCCGCCTGAATCACCAAAACCGGAGGACAGAAATGGGCGTCTGCGCAATCCTCGGCGTCGGGCCGGGCAACGGGATGGGCTTTGCCCGGCGGTTTTCCGCCGCGGGCGACACGTTGGCGCTGTGCGCGCGCGATGGCGCCCGGATGGCCGAAGCTGCGGCACAGTTCGACGGCGCGCGCGGCTATGCCTGCGATGTCACCGACGATGCGGCGGTGGCCGACACCTTTTCCGCGATCCGCAGCGATCTGGGCCCCGTATCCACCGTGATCTACAACGCAGGTTCCGGTGCCTGGGGCACGTTTGATCAACTGACCCCGGATGATCTGCTGGCCAATATGAACATCAACGCCGCCGGTCTGATGCGCACCGCCCAGGCCGCTGTGCCGCAGTTCCGCGAAGCGGGTGGCGGCAATCTGGTCGTGGTCGGGGCCAGTGCGGCGCTCAGGGGCAGGGCGGGCACCATCGCTTTCGCCGCTGGCAAGGCCGCGCAGCGCTCGGTTGCACAGTCCCTGGCCCGGCAACTGGGTCCCGAGGGCATCCATGTGTCCTATCTGGTCATCGACGGGGTGATCGACATCCCCTCCACCCGCCAGCGCATGCCCGACAAGGGGGACGATTTCTTCCTCAAACCGGACGCCATCGCCGACGCCGTCTACAGCCTGACCCAGCAGCATCCCAGCGCCTGGACGTTCGAACTGGACATCCGCCCGTTCGGCGAAACCTGGTAACATACGATTGCGTCTGGTCACGTTTTGTTCTAATTTTCCGTAAACACCGGATGGGGGTCTTTCCGGCCTGGGATTCGCACCATCTCGCATTAGGTATCCGCGTATGGCGGAGGGGTCATTGATGCCGGAACTCAAGCAGATCGAAATCCGCGGGGCGCGGGAACACAACCTCAAATCGGTCGATGTGGACATCCCGCGCGACCGGCTGGTCGTGATCACCGGGCTGTCGGGGTCGGGCAAGGCCAGCCTTGCGTTTGATACGATCTATGCCGAAGGCCAGCGCCGCTATGTCGAGTCGCTCAGCGCCTATGCCCGCCAGTTCCTCGACATGATGCAGAAACCGGATGTCGACCACATTACCGGCCTCAGCCCCGCCATCTCGAT
>CAYWND010000218.1:0-5392 GCA_964459085.1 uncultured Oceanibium sp.
CCGATCCGTCCGCCTTGACGCGGACCTTCACGTTGTAGTCGATCACGCGTTTGACAGGTACCAGGACCTTCATGGCGTTCTCCATCATCTCTTCCCGCCCCGCTGGGGCCTTTTCCCGTCTGCGTCTAGGCCGATTGCCGGCATGCGACTTGCACGAAAACGACCAGGACCCGCAAGGAATGGCGGTTTTTGCCCGCCTGACCTAGCGCGGCGCACCTTGCACACGCAAGAGGGACATTGCGTCACGTCTGGCGGGGCGCCCCGACGGGGTGGATCGCATCAGACACCGCCTCGGCCATGCGGGCCAGCGGCGGCGGGGTCGCGTCATCCAGGCAATAGGCGACCATGCGGTCGTTCAGCGCCGCGCTGGTGTACCACTCATGGGTCTTGCCGATCAGCTCGCCCTCCCAGAACGCGGTCAGCCAGATTGATACCTGCATCCCCGGATAGCACCAGTCATTGTAGAGTCGCGCGGTCAGTTCGGCATCCGACCAGTTCCAGACCTGATCCAGCAGGTCGTCCAGATCGAACCCGGCCAGCGCGAACGTGCAGATATAGTCGTCCAGATAGTCGCCACCTTCGATCAGCGGATCCTTGCACTGGTCCAGAAACGCGCGCTGAAACCGGTCGATCACCGCCCATTCGGCCTGGGTCCAGTTCTCGCGCACCCCGGTGGGAAACCGGTTCAGCGACACCTCGGGGCCGACCGATGACGGATCCTCGCCGCTGGCCAGCACCTCCATCACCCGGGGCAGCAGATAGCCCCAGGTCGATTTCGGGATGACGGGATCTGCTGCGGCAAAGAACCAGTCGCGGACGTAAGAAAGCGGCATCTGGTCGATCGTTGGGTTCAGAAAATCACGCTCGATGTCGGGGTCCATGCAGCAGCCCCTGCACACCCCCAGCGTTTGCGGGGCGGGATAAGAGAACACGAGATAGGCGTCTGCGATCACGTCCGCCATCGGGTGATCCGCGCCGATCTTGCCCCCCAGGGGCCTGTCCTTGTGCCGTTTCGCGCTCATGTCTGCTAGTCTGGTACCAATGACATTCGATTGCGAGTGCGATTCATGGAAAAGGTAACCGGATTTGGCGGCTTCTTCTTTCGGGCCGAGGATCCTGCGGCGCTGGCCACCTGGTATGCCACGCATCTGGGCGTCGATCCGGTGCCCGGGGATTATGAAACCGAACCCTGGTCACAAACCGCCGGTCCCACCGTCTTTGCGCCGTTCGAGAAGGTGACGGACTATTTCGGGAACCGCGAAAAGCAATTCATGCTGAATTTCCGAGTTCAAAACCTCGATGCGATGATCGCCCAGCTCGAGGCTGCGGGGATCGAGGTGCGGCGTGATCCCGACAGTCCCTATCCCAACGGCAGCTTTGCGTGGCTCAACGACCCCGAGGGAAATCCGATCGAGCTTTGGCAGCCTGCCTGAGGCAAGCGACCAGGGCCCCTATCGGTTCGCGCCGGGGACCCACAATACGTCATCCGCGCCGCCGTTGTTTGCCACCCGGCCCGCGACAAAGAACCAGTCCGACAGGCGGTTGAGGTATTTGACCGCGTGTTCGTTGATCGCCTCCATCGTGGCCAGTTCGACGGCCAGTCGCTCGGCCCGGCGTGATACGGTCCGGCACAGATGCAGATGTGCGGCCAGGGGGCTGCCGCCGGGCAGGATGAAGGATCGCAGCGGCTCCAGGTCGGCGTTCATCGCGTCGATTTCGACCTCAAGCCGCGTCACCTGCGCCGGTGTCATGCGCAGCGGCGTGTATTCGGCCTCGGCGTCCTTTTCCATGTCCGGGCGGCACAAATCCGCGCCCAGATCGAACAAGTCGTTCTGGATCCGGCCCAGGGCCGCGTCCAACTCGCCGTCCGCGTGCAACCGGGCCAGACCAACGGTCGCGTTGGTCTCGTCCACCGTGCCATAGGCGGTGACCCGCATGGAATGCTTGGCTACCCGCGCGCCGTTGCCCAGTGCGGTCTCGCCCGCGTCGCCGGTCTTGGTGTATATCTTGTTGAGGACAACCATCACTGACCCCCCTGCCGCCAGAACCAGGCGAAGGTGACGATCAGGATAACCGCAATGAACTGCAGCAGCAGCCGCAGCCGCATGATCTTGTTGGCGTATTTCCGGTTGAAATCACCGCCCTTGGCAAAGCCGCCGATGCCGACCAGCAGCACTCCGGCAACCGCCAGACAGGCGAAAAACGCCACCAGAAACAACGGATCGTTTGCCATTCTCTTCCCCTAAAGCAACCTGGACCCGCGAATATAGCGCGCAAGGTGCAGGTTTCACGCCTCGCGCTTCCATTGTCCCCAAATATCCCCGCCGGAGGCACGCGACAGGGCTGGACGCGCGGTACCCTATCCCTGCCGCGCGATCCAGTCGAGGGCCCGTGTGCCCAACAGCCTGCGGCAAATTCCCATCACGTAAGTGGGCGTGGTGACGTAGTAGCGCGGGCGCGGCCGCGGGCTTTCCAGGGCATGGATCAGCTTGTCTGTCACCGCCGAACAGGGCAGCTCGAACCGATCCTTCTTGCCGGACGTGTCATAGAGGCGCGGCATCGCGACCTCTTCATAGAACTTGCGGCCCAGCGAGTTTTTCCAGTCGATCCATTTCTCGAACTGCGGGATGGCGTTCTGGCGGATCTTGGTGCCGATGGGGCCAGGTTCGATCAGGATCAGATCGATCGGCTGGTGATGGTTTTCCATCCGCATCACGTCGACCATCCCCTCCATCGCGAACTTGGTCCCGACATAGGCCGCGCGAAACCGCAAGCCGACAAAGCCCAGAACAGACGAGTTGAAGACGATCCGCCCATGGCCCTGTTGCTTCATCGCCGGGATCAGGCGGTTGGTCAGGTCGAACTGTCCGAACAGATTGGTCTCGTAGATTGCGCGCAAGCCATCGCGGGGCAGATCCTCGGCCAGGCCGGGCAGGGCGAAGGCACCGTTGTTGAACAGGGCGTCCAGCGTGCCGCCGGTCCGCGACAGCGCCTCGTCCGCGCCAGCGGCCACGCTGTCGTCGCTGGCCAAATCCAGCGCATAGCTTTCCAACCCCTCGGCCTGCAGGCGCGCGACATCTTCGGATTTGCGGCAGGTTGCCAGGACGCGCCACCCCCGTTTTGCCAGGGTGTGTGCGGCGTCATAACCGATCCCCGACGAACAGCCGGTGATCAGGATGGATTTCTGTGTCATGGGGCCTCAGGGCTGCCGGGATTTCCGCAGATCCCTTATATCCACATGCGACTCGCTGGCAATCTGTTCCGCCATGACCCGCTGCGTCTCGCTATAGGGTTGCGCGCGGCCCATCAGCCGCAACAGCAGGAACAGGACCGATCCAGCGGCGAACCCTCCGACATGCGCCCAATAGGCAACGCCGGTCTCACCCGCCTGCAAGGTCAGAAAGCCCAGCGCGGTCTGGAATACCGCCCAAAGAAACAGCAGCGACAGCGCCCGCACCCGGAACGGCAGGAAGAACAACGGCGGGATGACCACGCGGATCTTCTGCCGCGGGAACCCGATAAAGTAGGCCCCGACAATGCCGGAGATCGCCCCGGACGCGCCCACCAGCGGGATCAGCGAGTCCGGCCCCGTCACGTAGTGCGCAAAGGATCCAGCGACGCCGCAGATCAGATAAAAGGTCAGAAAGCCCAGATGGCCCAATGCATCCTCGATCATCTGTCCGAAGGTCCACAGAAACAGCATGTTCCCGATCAGATGTGCCCAGCTGGCGTGCAGAAAGATCGAGGTCGCGACCGTTTCGTAAAACAGCCCGTGGGTGAAGTAGGCGGGCACGAAGGCGAAGCGGACATAAAGGTTCGCGATCTCCTCGTTGGCCGAGTAGAGCAGCGTGAACGCGGTAAACACAAACACGTTCACGACGATCAGCAGCATCGTGAAGATCGGAAATCGCTGGATATTGTTGCGATCGCCTATGGGAATGAACATCGAACTGCCCCGGACCTGAAACCTGTCGCGCCTTGGGGCGCTCTCATCGAGATATTCCGCGATGAATAGGTGAAAAATGTGACCGAAAGGTGCTTCTTGCTGGACGGCGATTTTGGGGCGCGGTATCACAACATCTATGGCCGACAAGTCCGATAGCACCGATATACCGGATCACCGCACGGTGTCCGAGCCCTTGCGCCGGGCGCTGGGCGACCGGTATCTGACCTATGCGCTCAGCACGATCACCGATCGCGCCTTGCCGGACGCGCGCGACGGCATGAAACCGGTCCATCGCCGTATCCTGTTCACCATGCGCAACCTGCGGCTGGTGCATACCGGACCCTACCGCAAATGCGCCAAGATCACGGGCGAGGTGATGGGGAACTATCACCCGCATGGCAACCAGGCGATCTATGACGCGCTGGCGCGGCTGGCGCAGGACTTCAACATGCGCCTGCCGCTGGTCGATGGGCAGGGCAACTTTGGCAACATCGACGGGGACAATCCGGCGGCGGAACGCTACACCGAGGCACGCATGACCAAGGCGGCTGAGGTCCTGATGGAGGGGCTGGACGAGAACTCCGTCGATTTCCGCCCCAACTATGACGGATCGCTGGAGGAACCCGAGGTTCTGCCGGCTGCGTTTCCCAATCTGCTGGTGAACGGGGCCGCGGGCATCGCCGTGGGCATGGCGACCAACATCCCGCCGCACAACCCCGAAGAGTTGATCGGCGCCTGCCTGCATCTGATCAAGGCACCGAATGCACGGGACGAGACGTTGCTGGAGCATGTGCCGGGGCCTGATTTCCCCACCGGCGGGGTGTTGGTCGAGGGGCGCGAGGCCATCCTCGAGGCGTATCGCACCGGTCGCGGCGCGATGCGGGTCCGTGCCCGATGGGAGGTCGAGGAACTGGGCCGCGGGCAGTGGCAGATCGTGGTCACCGAGATCCCCTACCAGGTGCAGAAGGCCAAGCTGATCGAAAAGATCGCGGAACTGATCAATGCCAAGCGCATTCCAATTCTGGCCGACGTGCGCGACGAAAGTGCGGAGGATATTCGCCTGATCCTCGAGCCCCGGTCCCGGTCGGTGGACCCTCAGGTTCTGATGGAGACCCTGTTCCGTCAGTCGGACCTGGAAACCCGGTTCAACCTGAACATGAACGTCCTGATCGACGGCCGCACGCCCAAGGTCTGCAGTCTGAAAGAGGTTCTGCGCGCCTTCCTTGATCATCGGCGCGAGGTGCTGCTGCGCCGCTCGCGTCACCGGCTGGACAACATTGATCACCGGCTGGAGGTGCTGGAGGGCTATATCACCGCGTTCCTGAACCTGGATCGCGTGATCGAGATCATCCGGACCGAGGACGAGCCCAAGGCGGTGATGATCGCCGAGTTCGACCTGACCGATGTGCAGGCCGAAGCGATCCTGAACATGCGCCTGCGGTCGTT
>CAYWND010000219.1:0-5379 GCA_964459085.1 uncultured Oceanibium sp.
GATCAGTCCGCGGCCGTGGGTGGCCATGAAGTTGATCACATCGGGCGTCGCCATCTGGGCCGGAATGACCAGATCGCCCTCGTTCTCGCGGTCTTCGTGGTCGACCAGGATGAACATCTTGCCGTTGCGCGCGTCCTGTATGATTTCCTCGATCGAGGAAATCGCGTCGCGATAAATGTCTTCGGCACTCATCTGTCCGTCCCGCCTAGCTCTGCATCTCGCCGAGCCGTGCTACATAGCGGGCCAGCGTGTCGATCTCAAGGTTCACCCGGTCGCCTACAGCCACGTCACCCCAGGTCGTGGCCGTTTTGGTGTGCGGAATGAAATTTATCCCGAACCGAGCGCCCTCCACGTCGTTCACGGTCAGTGAGGTCCCGTCCAGAGCCACCGACCCCTTTGGCGCGACGAACCGCGCCAATTCGTTTGGGGCCTCGAACACCACTTGCGTGCTGTCACCCTGATCGCGGACCGAGATGACCGTCGCGGTCCCGTCCACGTGACCCGATACGATGTGGCCGCCCAATTCGTCCCCGACCTTCAGGGCGCGCTCCAGATTTATCCGCTGACCTTCCGTCCAGGTGCCGACGGTGGTCTTGTCCAGCGTCTCGGCCGAGATGTCCACGTCGAACCAGAACCTGCCATCATCGCCCTTGCCCCGGTCCACCACCGTCAGGCAAACGCCGGCGCAGGCAATCGACGCGCCCAGGTCGATCCCGTCCGCGTCATAGGCGGTTTCGATCCGTGCCCGCAGATCGCCCCGGTGGTCCAGCCGCGCGACCGTTCCGACATCAGTGATGATCCCGGTGAACATGGTTGGACCTTTCCTTGCTAGGGATGCGGTGGCGGGATACACCCGGTATGCGGCCGGGGCAAGGCGCAATCCCGCGCGATCGTAACTTCGGCTTAAGATAACGAGGTCTAAACAGGCCGGTGACCGGCGGGCGATTGCACCCTGTCGGATCACATTAACGGAGGGATTGGTGAGACCGCGCAGCTTTCTTTTCCTGCAGGGACCGCATGGCCCGTTCTTTGGCCATCTTGCCGGGATGCTGCGCCGGGCCGGGCACCAGATTTGCCGGATCGGGTTCAATGCGGGCGACGGCTTCTACTGGCCCCACCGCGATGCCTATATCCCCTACACCGATCCGCCGGACCACTGGGCAGAATTCCTGGCAGATGTGCTGGATCGGCGCGGGATCACCGACATTGTCCTCTATGCCGACACCCGCAGAAACCACAGCGTTGCCCGCGATATGGCACAGGAACGGGGCATCCGGATCCACTGTTTCGAGGAAGGGTATCTCAGGCCCTACTGGATCACTTATGAGCGCGGCGGGGTGAACGGAAACTCGCGCCTGATGGACATGAGCATTCCGCAGATGCGGGCGATGCTGGCGCGCACCCAGGGCGAGGTGGCGGATGCGCCCGCACGCTGGGGCGCGCTCTGGCACCATTCGCTCTATGGCGCGATCTACCACAGCCAGGTGATGTTCCGGAACGCGGGCTACCGGAACTTTCGCCCCCATCGGACCGTGCCGCTGCACCGCGAATGGTGGCTGAATGTGCGGCGTCTGGCAACCATGCCCATCAGCAGCGTGAAACGGCGGATCGAGACGCGGCGGCTGTTTCACAGCGGGATGAATTACCATCTGGTGCTGCTGCAACTGGCGCATGACGCCTCGTTTCGGGACCACAGTGATTTTGGCTCGATCGCGGATTTCATCGACCTGTGTTGCGAGGGGTTTGCGCGCGGTGCGCCGCGCCTGCACCGCCTGGTGTTCAAGGCCCATCCGTTGGAGGATGGGCGCGAGCCGCTGGCGCAGCTGATCCGCACCTCGGCCGCGCGCCATGGCGTTGCCGACCGGGTGCAACTGATCGGCGGCGGCAAACTGGCTGAGATGCTGGACAGCGCGACGACCGCCGTGACGGTCAATTCGACCGCAGCTCAGCAGGTCCTGTGGCGTGGACTGCCGCTGAAGGCGTTCGGCCGCTCGGTCTATTCCAAGCCCGAGTTCGTCAGTTTCCAGCCGCTGGCCGAGTTTTTTGCCAACCCGCGACAGCCGGATATCGAAGCGTATCGCCTATACCGTCGCTTTCTGCTGGCGACCAGCCAGATCCCGGGCAGTTTCTACACCGCCCAGGGCCGTGCCCGGATCCTGCGCAATGGGATCGACGTGATCCTGGCCGAGGCGGATCCGTACGAGACGTTGGCCCTGCAAAATGCGGGAATACCGCAACAGCTTGCGGTCTCGTAAGGGGTAGGCACAACATGAATTGCCGCTGGGCACGATTGATAGTAAGAAACGGTGCAACATTGATCCTACTAAGGCGTGCGCCATGCCCCGTTTCCGTCCTGTCCCGACCCGCTGGATTGCCGCGATGGCCATGACCCTGCTTGCCGGTGCATGTGACCTGCCGCGCCCCGGCCCGAACGCCGAGGAAATCGTCGCCGGATCCAAGACCCAGGGCGGTACGGTCAACATTGTCATGGTCACCGAAGAGGTCGCGCATCGCGCCCGCCTGTCGCCGGATCGCGGATTTGCCAGCACACTGGTGTCGGCGGGACGCACGCGGACCGACCGGATCAGTGCGGGCGACACGCTGTCGGTCACGGTATGGGAGAATGTGGACAACGGGCTGCTGGTCGGCACCGGCCAGAAAGTTGCGGTCCTCAACGAGATCCAGGTTGACCAGAACGGCGACATCTTCATGCCCTATGCGGGCCGTGTGCGAGCCGAGGGCCTGACCCCGGATCAACTGAGGCTGGAAATCACCGACGCCCTGGGCACCCAGACCCCCGATCCGCAGGTCGAGGTCCGGCGTGCTCCGGGTGATGGCGCGTCCGTCAACATCATCGGCGGCGTGGCCAATCAGGGTGTCTATCCGATCGAGGCATCGACATCCCGGCTGGCGGCCATGCTGGCAAACGCTGGCGGGGCCACCGTCGATCCTGAAATTGCGCTGGTCACGGTCCGCCGTGGGGGGCAGAGCGATTCCGTCTATCTGCAGGACCTTTATGACCGG
Organism: uncultured Oceanibium sp.; assembly: GCA_964459085.1. Classification (GTDB taxonomy): domain Bacteria; phylum Pseudomonadota; class Alphaproteobacteria; order Rhodobacterales; family Rhodobacteraceae; genus Halovulum. Next base: position 3,025 of record CAYWND010000219.1, read on the forward strand.
CCCGCGCTGGACATCGCGCTTCGTGCGGGCGACACCATCATTGTCGAGGTCGATCGCCGCGCGTTCACCGCGCTGGGTGCGACCGGAACGCAGGCCCGTGTGCCCTTTCCCCGCGCCGAGATCGACGTGATCGACGCCCTGGCCGAGGTTGGTGGACTGGACGGATCGGTATCCGACCCGACCGGGATTTTTGTCTTTCGCCGGGAAAGCCAGTCAGTCGCCCGGCAGGTCACCGGCAATCAGGCCATGGGCCCGAACGAGCCCTTTGCCTATGTCATCGATCTGACCAAACCGTCGGGCTTCTTCATCGCCAAGGAATTCCAGATGCGCGACGATGACACGATCTATATCACCGAAGCGCCGTTCACCGCCTGGGCGCGCATCCTGGATGCGACGTCCAGCTCGCTGGTGTTCGCGACCTCGGTCGTCAGACTGGTGGACGACAACTGACCCGGGACGGGGCCGGGATCAGGGGGGGCAGGCGCCGCGCGGCGGCCTTTACGGGCGGTTTTCTGCGCAACGCCGATTTGCAAAACATGATGCGTGCGACCGGCTGGGAGGTCGGCCTTCGCAACCCCTGGGCCAGCGATGCGGTCGCGGTCTGGGGCCGCCGCCCGGTGTCCTGGCGTGGGCGCCTCGCCGCGCGCCTGTCCGGCCGCCCGGTGTTGAATGTCGAGGACGGGTTCCTGCGTTCGCTCCATCCGGGCGCGGCCGGGGTGCCGGGCCAGGGGCTGGTCATCGACCACAGCGCGCCGCATTTCGATGCGACCCAAGTCTCGGATCTGGAGCGGATGCTGCAAGAGGGGCCGCCGCCGACGCCGCAGGATCTGGCCCGCGCGCGGGCAGGCATCGCGTTTCTCAAGGCAAACGGCCTGAGCAAGTATTCCGATTGGGACCCAGCGTCGCCCTTGCCCGAGCCCGGGTTCGTGCTGGTCATCGACCAGACCATGGGCGACGCAGCGATCCGGCTGGGCGGGGCGGATCATGCCCGGTTCCACCAGATGCTGGCCGCGGCCCAGGCCGAATGGCCGGACCACCGAGTGGTGATCAAGACCCACCCGGTTGCGGCCACCGGGCGCAGGCGGGCGCATTTTGGCGCTGGTAATTGCGATGCACGGACAAGCCTGCTGACAGACAGTGTCGATCCCTGGGCGCTGCTTGACCGGGCAGACGCGGTCTATTGCGTGACGTCCCAGATGGGGTTCGAGGCGATCTTGGCCGGCCATCGACCGGTGGTTTTCGGCCAGCCGTTCTATGCCGGGTGGGGCCTGAGCGACGACCGCATGCCGATTGCCCGTCGCACCCGAAAGCTGACACCGGATGCGCTGTTTGCAAGGATCATGTTCGACTATGTCCGGTGGCACGATCATGTGCGCGGCAAGGCCACGGATTTCGAGGCTGCGGCCGGGCGGCTTGCCGTCCAGGCGCGCGGATGGCGCGCGAATGCGGGCCGGACGATCTGTGTGGGCATGAGCGCATGGAAACGCCCCTTCCTGAGACGGATCCTGGCAGGGCCCGATGGCGCGCCGGAATTCGCCGAAGATCCGCTGTCCGCTGTCGAGGAGGCGACCCGGACCGGCGCCCGGCTGGTGGTCTGGGCATCGAAAGAGACCGAGGCGTTGCGCGAAACCGCCGCCCAGGCGGGCGTTCCGCTGGTCAGGATGGAGGACGGGTTCCTGCGCTCGGTCGGGCTGGGCGCGCAGCTTCACGCACCCGCGTCCCTGATCCTGGATGATCTTGGCATCTACTATGATCCCAACCGCCCCTCGCGGCTGGAGCAGATGATCGAACAGTCGCCAACCAATACTGCGGCGGATCCGGCCCGCGCGGCGGCGTTGATCGCGGACATGCGCGCAGCGGGGGTCACCAAGTACAATGTCGGCGCCCGGACGCAGATCCCATGGGCCGCGGGCCGGGCGCGCGTGCTGGTTCCTGGTCAGGTCGAGGATGACGCCAGCATCCGGACCGGGACGACGACTGTGTCCACCAATCTTGCCCTTCTTGCGGCGGCGCGCGATCTCTACCCCGACGCCTGTATCGTCTTCAAACCCCATCCCGATACGGAAACCGGGTTGCGCACCGGCGCTGTCCCGCCCGCGGATCTGGCGCGGCTGGCGGATTTTGTGGCCCATGCCACCGACCCGGCCGCGGCGCTGGAGCAGGCCGAGGTCGTGGTGACCATGACCTCGCTGATGGGGTTCGAAGCGCTGATGCGGGGCAAGACGGTCCACTGCCTGGGCACGCCGTTCTACGCCGGTTGGGGGCTGACCACCGATCATGGCCCACGCTGCGCACGGCGCACCGCCCGGCCCGATCTCGACACGCTCGCCTGGGCGGCGCTGATCGCCTATCCGC
>CAYWND010000220.1:0-5374 GCA_964459085.1 uncultured Oceanibium sp.
GCCTTCAGCGCATCCAGCCTGGCCTTCAGCGCGTCATTTTCCTCGCGCGCCTTCTGGGCGATGGCGCGCACGGCGTCGAATTCCTCGCGCGTGACGAAATCCCGGTCGGCCAGCCAGCGGTCGATCATGGATTTCATCGCCGTCTCGGCCTCGTCCCGGGCGCCCTGGGCAACACCCATCGCGTTGGTCATCAGTTGCGAGATATCGTCGAAAATCTTGTCGCGGGTCTGCATGGGATACTCCGTTGTCCTGCCTCACTATATGGTCAGCCATCGCGCCTTTGCCAACCGGGCGCTTGACTTCGCGCCTGCGGCAAGGTTTCACGCACCCATACCCCGGTCCCCGTTGCGAGAGATCATGCTGCTGACCATACCCTTCCCCGACATCTCGCCCGAGCTTGTTTCGGTCACGCTGTTCGGGTTCGAACTGGCGCTGCGCTGGTACGCGCTGGCCTACATCGCTGGCCTGTTGCTGGGCTGGCGCATGGTCGTGGCCCTGATGAAACGCCCCGCTTTGTGGGGGGGCACGCCGCCGCTGACCCCCAAACAGCCCGAGGATCTGCTGACCTGGATGATCCTGTGCGTGGTGTTGGGGGGGCGCCTTGGTTTCGTGATCTTCTATCAATGGGACTATTATTCCGCCAACCCGGCCGAGATCCTGGCGGTCTGGCAAGGGGGCATGTCGTTCCACGGCGGGTTCCTGGGTGTGGTGTTCGGCATCATCACCTACAGCCTGAAGAACGGCGCGCCGATGCTGCGGGTCGGCGATGCGGTTGCCATGGCCACCCCGATCGGGCTGTTCTTTGGCCGGGTGGCGAATTTCATCAATGCCGAGCTTTGGGGACGGCCCACAGACCTGCCCTGGGGTGTGATCTTCCCCGGCGCCGAGGCGCAGGCCTGCGGTCAGGCCATTGGCGAGATGTGCGCCCGCCACCCCTCGCAGCTTTACGAGGCGGCGCTGGAAGGGCTGGTCCTGTTTGCGGTGATTGTCTGGGGAGTGTGGCGACGCGGCTGGCTGCGCGTGCCGGGCCGGGTGATCGGTGTCTTTCTGCTGGGCTATGGGCTGGCGCGGACCCTGGTCGAGGGTGTGCGGCAGGCCGATCAGCAGTTCCTGTCGGCCGACAACCCGATGGGATACGTGCTGCGGCTGGGCGGCGAGTGGGGGCTGACCATGGGACAGGTGCTGTCCCTGCCGATGGCCGCTGCGGGCCTTTTGATCCTGCTGGTGGCGCGGCGGCCCAAACGCGGGTCATGACACCCCTGGACGAGATCCTGCGCGCACGCATCGTCCAGTCGGGACCGATGCCGGTGGGCGAATACATGGCGACCAGCCTGGGCCACCCTCAGCATGGCTATTACATCACCCGCGATCCGCTGGGCGCCGCAGGGGACTTCACCACCGCGCCCGAGATCAGCCAGATGTTTGGCGAGATGGTGGGGCTGTGGCTGGTGCAGGCCTGGCAGGCCGCAGGCAGCCCCGAGAGGGTCTCGCTGGTGGAACTGGGCCCCGGGCGCGGCACGCTGATGGCCGACATTCTGCGCGCCGCGCGGGTCGTCCCGGCGTTCCTGGATGCGGCAGAGGTCGCGATGGTCGAAACCAGTCCCACGCTGCGGTCCGAACAGGCGCGCCGGGTACCCGGGGCCAGCTGGATTGAAGACATCGCGGATCTGCCCGGCGATCTGCCGGTGCTGGCGGTGGCCAACGAGTTCTTTGACGCGCTGCCGGTGCGCCAATACGTCCGATCCGAAACAGCTGGATGGTGCGAGCGGGTGGTCGGCCTGACCGACGGCGCGCTGGCATTCGGCCTTGGCCCCGAGGGTGCCAATCCGATTGCCGATGCGCGGTTTGGGGACGCGGATCCGGGAACGGTGGTCGAGGTCAGCGCCGCAGGCGAAGCCATTGCCGCGCGGCTGGGCGAGGTGATTGGCCGCGCTGGCGGGGCCGCGCTGATCATCGACTACGGGGATTGGGAGGGGGTCGGTGACACCCTGCAGGCGGTCAGGGATCACGCGCCCGTCAGCCCGCTGGACCGGCCCGGCACTGCGGATCTGACGGCCCATGTCGGGTTCCGCTGGCTGGCCGAGGCCGCGATGCCGATCCGGGCGCGGTATGCGACCCAGGGCGCGTTTCTGGAACGCCTTGGGATCACGCCGCGGGCGAACGCACTGGCGCGGGTCGGCGATGCGGATGCCATCGCGGCCCAGCACAAACGCTTGACCCATCCCGATGAAATGGGCTCCTTGTTCAAGGTGATGACCCTTTCGCCACCTGATATGCCACCGCTTCCCGGGTTCGAGACATGACCATCGAGGTTCTGCGCGCCGATCTGCTGGCCCCTGCCCGACATGGGTTTTTTACCCGCAAGGGCGGGGCGTCTTCGGGGATCTTTCAGGGGCTGAACTGCGGCCCCGGATCTGGCGATCAGGCCGAGCTTGTGCGGAACAATCGCGCCCGTGCTGCCGATTGGCTGGACCTTGGGCCGGACGCGCTGTTGTCGCTGCACCAGATCCACTCGGCTGACGTGGTGACGGTTACCCAGGCGGGCCAGGACCGTCCGCAGGCGGATGCCATGGTCAGCGCCGTGCCGGGCCTGGGGCTGGGGATCCTGACCGCCGATTGCGCGCCGGTGCTGTTCCATGACCCGCAGGCGGGCGTGATCGGGGCCGCCCATGCGGGCTGGAAAGGGGCGCTGACGGGTGTGCTGGAGGCGACGCTGGTGGCGATGGAGGGGCTGGGGGCCGACCGCGCCCACACCCGCGCCGCCATCGGCCCGACGATCAGCCAGCGTGCCTATCAGGTCGGCCCCGAATTCGTGGGCCGGTTTCTGGACGAGGACCCGGACTATGACCGCTACTTTGCCGGGGGCGAGGGCGACCGCGCGCAGTTCGATCTGCCGTCCTTTGCGCTGACCAGGTTGCGCGCGGCGGGGGTCGGACAAGCCGAATGGACCGGGCATTGCACCTATTCCGATCCCGCGCGGTTCTATTCCTACCGGCGCGCGACCCATGCGAACGAGGCCGACTACGGCCGCCTCATATCCATCATAAGGCTCTGACATGCTGCACTTTTCCGACACCGAGTTCGCCCGCCGCCGCGCCGAGGTGAAAGACCAGATGGCCCGACGCGGTCTGGACGCGCTGCTGCTGTTCGCGCCCGAGACGCATTATTGGCTGACCGGGTACGACACCTTTGGCTACTGCTTTTTCCAATGCCTGATCTGGGAGGGCGACGACAGTGTGCTGCTGACCCGGTCGGCCGATTTGCGGCAGGCGCAACTGACGTCGACCATCACCGACATCCGGGTCTGGAAGGACGGCGCCGGGTCCAATCCGGCGGCCGATCTGAAGGCCCTGCTGGCCGAACGGGGTCTGGCGGGCAAGCGGCTGGGGATCGAGTTTGACACCCCGGGCCTGACCGCCTTCAACTGGCGCAGGATCGAGGCACAGTTGGGCGATCAGACTTTTGTCGACGTCTCGGACATGTTCACCGCCCTGCGCCTTGTAAAATCGGACGAGGAATTGGCCCATATCCGCCGTGCAGGCGAACTGGCCGACGACGCGCTGGACGCGGGCATCGCCGCAATTGTCCCGGGCGCCGGCGAGACCGAGGTGCTGACCGCCATGCAGGGCGCGGTGTTTGCCGGGGGCGGCGGGTATCCGGGCAATCCCTTTATCGTCGGATCGGGGGAGCATGCGCTTTTGTGCCGGACCCATGCAGGGCGCCAGGCGTTTGAGCAAAACGACCAGTTGACGCTGGAATGGGCCGGGGTCTTTCGCAACTACCATGCGGCGGCCATGCGCACCGTGGTGATCGGGTCCGAACGCCCCGAGCATCGCGCGATGCACGCCGCCTGCCGCGAGGCGTTGCTGGCCTGCGAAGACGCGCTGCGTCCCGGGCGGCCCATGGGAGAGGTCTTTGCCGCCCATGCAGGCGTGATGGACAGCGCGGGATTCGCGGGGGCCAGACTGAACGCCTGCGGCTATTCCATGGGCGCGTCCTATGCGCCCTGCTGGATGGACTTTCCGATGTTCTTCGAAGGCGCGGACACGATCATGGCCTCGGGAATGGTCTTTTTCCTGCACATGATCCTGATGGACAGCGACAGCGGGTCTGCGATGAGTCTGGGGCGCAGCTCGATCATCCACGATGGCGGGGCAGAACCGCTGAGCCGTCTCCCGCTGGACATGATCGTGGTCTAAATTCCGGGATCTGTGCCTGCCATCACAAAACCGCCACCTTGGCCGGTTTAGTGACGGCACCGGACGGGTGTTCTATAACCGTCGCTGAACAACGGGGGACCGGCGGGCATGCAGGTCGAGCGCACGCCACTTGATGGGGTTCTGATCCTGACGCCGCGGCGGTTCGGGGACAGCCGCGGGCATTTTTCCGAAACCTACAACGCCAGGACCCTGGCAGGTCACGGTATCGACATCGCGTGGGTCCAAGACAACCAGTCCTATTCCGCCGACCGCGGCACTGTCCGTGGCCTGCACATGCAGGCCCCGCCGCACGCCCAGGACAAGCTGATCCGCGTCTCGCGCGGGGTGATCCTGGACGTGGCGGTGGATATCCGGCGCGGTTCGAACACTTACGGGCAATGGACGGCGGTTGAGTTGTCAGCGGAAAACGGTCGGCAACTGTTGGTGCCCAAGGGGTTCCTGCACGGGTTTTCAACCCTGACACCGGATTGCGACGTGCACTACAAATGCTCGGACTACTATGCACCCGACTGCGAGATGGCAGTGCGGTTCGATGACCCCGATCTGGCCATCGACTGGCAAATCGACGCGGCCGAGGCCACGCTGTCGGACAAGGACGCGGCGGCCCCGGCCTTTGCCGCCCTCGACAGCCCGTTTCAGATGGAGCGCGTATGAAGATCATCGTGACAGGCGGCGCCGGGTTCATCGGCTCGGCAGTTGTCCGCAGCGCCGTCCGGGCGGGGCACGAGGTGCTGAACCTGGATGCGCTGACCTATGCCGCGAACCTGGCCAATGTGGCCCCGGTTGCGAATGCGCCCAACTATCGGTTCTCGGAAACGGACATCCGGGATCGCGCGGCGCTGGATGCGTTGCTGAGCGACTTCGCACCGGATGCGGTGATGCATCTGGCCGCCGAAAGCCACGTGGACCGGTCGATCGACGGCCCGGCCAGTTTCATCGACACCAACATTACCGGAACCTATACCCTGCTCGAGGCCGCGCGTGCCTGGTGGCAGGCGCAAGGCAGTCCCGAAAGCTTTCGCTTTCATCACGTCTCGACCGACGAGGTTTATGGCTCGCTGGGGCCTGAGGGGCAGTTCACCGAACAGACCCCTTACGACCCGCGCTCGCCCTATTCGGCGTCCAAGGCCGCGTCCGACCATCTGGTCCGGGCC
>CAYWND010000221.1:0-5357 GCA_964459085.1 uncultured Oceanibium sp.
CTCGGGGTCCTGAGGCGCACCGGCCATGGTGAACGCCTCGCGCGACCAGTCGCAGGAGGCGCCGAGCTTTTCCAGCTGATTGCGGATATTGGACCGGGATTTCGATTTCTGCGCCCAGACCAGATCGGTGAACGCCTCGCGGCTGAAATCGGTGCGACGCTTGCCGTCCTTGGCCAACTCGCGCTCGACCACCATCTGGGTCGCGATGCCCGCATGATCGGTGCCCGGCTGCCAGAGCGTGTCGAACCCGCGCATCCGGTGCCAGCGGATCAGGATGTCCTGCAGCGTGTTGTTGAACGCATGGCCCATATGCAGCGCGCCGGTCACGTTGGGCGGCGGGATCATGATGCTGAAGCTGTCGGCCCCCGGTTTGGCGTTGGCCCCGGCGGCAAAGGCTTGCGCGTCGTCCCAGGCTTTGGCGATTTCCGCCTCGGCCGTGTGCGCATCGAAGTTTTTTTCCAGGCTCATGCGTGTACTCTGTGCTTGAGGTCGCGCTGCTTGTAACGCGGCCCGCGACCGAGGGAAAGGAGGCAATCATGCCGCAGGACCCGGTAAGCCACTGGCGGCTGTTCATGCGCGGCTGGGGCTGGATGTCGTTTTTTCCGCTGCTGTTTGCGGTGGTGTTCGGACTGGTGGCGATGTTCGAGGGCCGCAAGATGGAGCGGCTGGAGGCGGATGGGGCCGAGGCCCGGGCGCAGATCGTCGGCAAGGATGTCGAGGTCAAGACCGACAGCGACGGCGATACGACGCGGACCTATTACCTGTATTTCCGGTTCGATCACCGGGGGGGCGCGTGGGAGGGGCGCGATTCGGTGTCGCGGTCGTTCTATAACGGGCTGGCCGTGGGCGAGACGACGCCGGTTCGGTACTGGCGCCCGGATCCGGATGTGAACGAGATCGAGCCGGGGTCGACGGTGACGTCCGTGTGGATCACCAAGATCATCTCGGCCATCACGCTGGCCGCCTTTGCCGCGTGGTTCTGGATCGTGTGGGACCGGTCGGGCCGCGCGATCCGGGTGCGCGAGCGGGGCGAGCGGCGGCGCGCCACGGTGACGGGGCATTTTCGCACCAATGTGCGCGTGAACAAGCGCCCGCGCTGGAAGCTGGAGTGGACCGACGAAAAGGGCGTGGGCGGGCGGTCGTTCATGATGCCGGGCGACCGGCTGGAGGCCTGGCCCGAGGGGACCGAGATCTGGATCTATGCCGACCCGCGCGAGCGCCTGAAGTCGGTCTGGGAGGGCGATGTCGGCCCGGCACGGGGGCACTCGGCCGTGCGCAGATAGCGGATCAGGCGGTGAAGTCTGCCGCTGTGATCCGGTCGGTGCGCAGGAAATGCTGCAGGGTCAGTGCGACCGAGCGGGCGTCGTCCAGCGCGTCATGTTCGCGCAAGGGCGGTGCGTCGGGGACGTATCTCGGGGCCAGTTCGTTCGACCGGGTTGTGGCCAGCGTCTCGGGCGGGATGCCAGCCTTGAGGATCAGCGCGGCGGCATTGCCGAAGCGGTCGGGCGGGATCGGCGGGGCGGTGCCCGCGATATAGCAGGACACGGCAACCATCCACAGCTCGTCCTTGCCCCAGGACCAGATCCGGGCGCTATCGGCGAAGGTGTCGAGGCGGTCAAGGGCCTGGTCGATGGGTGGGGCGGCGGCGACATCCTCGGGTGTCACGCCGGTCAGGCGGGTCAGGAACGGATCGGGCATGGCCGGATTGCCCGCGCGGTCGGTCGGGGCGACATGGGTGGCAAAGGTCTGGCCCAGATCGAACGGCGGGGTCAGGTCCAGCATGACGGCCCCGATCTGGACGCACAACGGATCCGGATCCTGGGGGCCGCACCACAGTCGGGTGTGCGAGTCGGGAACCGCCAGAAACTCGGCGTCCAGGATAACTGCTCGGGCGGTCACCGGACCAACGGTTCCCGCGCGCCGGGTCTGATCACGTTGGGGTCGTAGGGGTCGCGGGCAAAGACCTGGTGGACCCGGTCACGGAAGTGATCCAGCGGCAGCGTGTCATAGCCGGGGTCAAAGCTGGACTGGTCCCAGCGTTCGCAGAAGGTGGCGCAGTCGTCGAAATACGGGTGACCGCGATAGACCTCGCGCTTGGCCGGGTCGGCGCCGACATGGGTGGCATAGTAGACCAGCTGAAAATCACCGTGCTTTTCGACAACCCAGGTGCATTGTTCGCGCACGAAGGGCTTCAGGATCGTGGCGGCGTATTCGTCATGATTGTAAGGCGCAAAGATGTCGCCGATATCATGCAACAGCGCCGAGACGATCCAATCGATATCCGCCCCGTCGCGTTCCGCCCGCGTGGCCGATTGCAGCGAATGGCCCAGCCGCGTGATCTGATAGCCCGACAGGCTTTCGTCCAGATCGACCAGCGCTTTCAGCAGGCGGTCGGCGGTGCCCTTGGTGTATTCGATCTCGTGCGCGGTCAGGAAGTCATAGTCTTCCTTGTCGCCGTCCTTCATCTGGGTGAATTTCACATGATCCATGGCTCAGGCCTTCAGATTGGCGTACATCGACACGCCTTCCTTGGCACCTTGAGCCAGGGCGGCGGACTGGTCCACGAGAATCTCGTCATAAAGCTTCAGGGCCTGCGCCTCGAACGGGCGCTGGGGCGGGGCCATGTGGATAAAGTTCCGGTCGCGATCGGCGCCGCGGGCCAGCATGGCATAATCGCGCTCGGCCACCTCTTGTTTCACCTTGGGCGTGATGTAGCGCACCGCCAGCGCGATGCGCCGGTCGTCGGTCGTGTTCGGGCCCGATCCGTGGAACATAAGGCCGTGATGCAGGCTCATCTGACCGGGCATCAGTTCGACCGGGGTCTTGTCCTCGTCCGCGACCTCGACCGCGATTTCCTGCCCGCGGGACAAAAGGTTGTCGTCGTCGAACGTGTCCTTGTGCGGCATGATTGCGTTCTTGTGCGAGCCCTTGACCATGTCCATGCCCCCCGAGGCGCGGGTCGCGGGCGACAGCGCGATCCAGGCGGTCAACTGGTCCTGCGTGGCGCCCAGACCCCAATAGGTCAGGTCCTGGTGCATGGTCACGATGGCCCGCGTGTTGGGTTCCTTGATAAAGAACTCGGCCGACCAGATCAGGATATCGGGGCCCAGGACCCCCTCGACCACATCGAGCACACGCATGTCCATCGCCATGCGCGCGGCCAGTGGCATGACGGTGTGGGCGTTTACGCGCTTGTACTGGTTCAGCGGGCGCGGCAGCCCGGCGTCCAGCCAGTCGCGTTCCAGCGCCTCGAGCTCGGCACGCATCGCCGCCGCTTCGTCCGCCGGAATGACGGGAATGGGGTGCAGAAACCCTTCGTCGGCATAGCGCGTGGTCTGGGCGGCCGTCAGCCGGCCGGACGCAAGCTGGATGGGCTGGGTCATGGCATCCTCCGGTTGTTTTTCCCAAAGGCTGACGTGGGGCGCGGTGATTCCGCTGGCCCGAATGCGACCGGTGGGTCGGAAACCGACCGGCACGCCGGGGATTTTGGCCTTTACCTGCCGTCCCGAACCCTTAGATTTGACGCGAACCTTTCCGTCCCGATCGAGAGACCTATCGCCATGAGCAAATTCGGTGTCAGCCAATCCCCCAAGCGCAAAGAGGATGTCCGGTTCCTGACCGGTGCGGGGCGCTATGTCGATGATATCGCGCCCGGTGGCGCGGCGGTCGCGGCATTCCTGCGCGCACCGATTGCGCATGGCAAAATCGCCGAGTTGGATGTCGAGGACGCGCGCCAGATGGACGGTGTGCTGGCCATCTATACCGAAGCGGATATTCAGGGAAAGCTGAAGAATTCCATAGACTTCTCGGTCCTCAAGAACTCGGACGGCAGCAATGCGGCGGCACCCGTGCGCCCGATCATCGCCGGGGACCGCGTGCGGTTTGTGGGCGAGATCGTGGCCGCCGTGATTGCCGAGACCAAGGCCCAGGCCAAGGACGCGATCGAGGCGATCATGCTCGATATCGACGAGTTGCCCGCCCATGTCGAAACCGCGCGCGGCGGCCCCCAGATCCACGACGAGGCGCCGGAAAACCTGTGCTTCGACTGGAGTTTCGGGGACGAGGCCAAGGTCGCGGCGATCTTTGACGCCGCCGCGCATACGACCCGCCTGGATCTGATCGACAACCGGGTGATCGCCAACCCGATGGAGCCGCGCGGCTGCTATGCCGAGATGGTCGACGGGCGGTTGCATCATTCGGTCAACGGCCAGGGGGTTTGGGGCGCCAAGGGGGCGCTGGCCTCGGCGCTGGGGATGGCGCCCGAGGATGTGCGCGTGACCAACCCGGACGTTGGCGGCGGGTTCGGCATGAAGGCGTTCAACTATCCCGAACAGTTCCTGGTGGCGCTAGCGGCGAAGGATCTGGACCGCGCCGTGCACTGGATGTCCGAGCGCGGCGAGGGGATGCTGACCGACAACGGCGGGCGCGATCTGGTGACCCTGGCCGAGGCGGCGTTCGATGCGGATCACAAGTTGCAGGCGGTGCGGATCCATTCGGTCTGTAATCTCGGCGCGCAGGTGTCGACCTTTGCCCAATACATCCAGACCGATCTGGCGCTGAAGGTGCTGACCGGGGTCTATGACATCCAGGATGCGTTTTTCCGGGTCGAGGGCGTGTTCACCAACACCACGCCGATTGACGCCTATCGCGGCGCGGGCCGGCCCGAGGCGATTTATGTGATCGAACGGCTGATGGATTGGTCGGCCAAGGCGCTGGGGGTCGATCACCTGGAGTTGCGGCGCAAGTCGTTCATCCCGGCGGGGGCGTTTCCGTATACCAGCGCCTCGGGCGAGCTGTATGACGTGGGCGACTTTGATAGAGTGCTGGACCGGGCTGTGGCCGAGGCGGATGTGGCCGGGTTTGCGGCGCGCAAGGCCGAAAGTGCGGCGCGGGGCAAGCTGCGCGGGATCGGGCTGAGCTATTACATCGAATCGATCCTGGGCGATCAGAACGAGACCACCAAAATCGAGTTCGCCGATGACGGGATGGTGAACCTGTATGTGGGCACGCAGTCGAACGGTCAGGGCCACGAGACGGTGTTTGCCCAGATCCTGCATGCGCGCACGGGCATTCCATTCGACAAGGTGCGGTTCGTGCAGGGCGACTCGGATCTGATCGCCAAGGGCGGCGGCACCGGCGGGTCGCGGTCGGTGACGATGCAGGGCAATTCGATCAACGCGACCAGCGACATCATGATCGACAGCTTCAAGCCGCTGGCCGAGGAGGACCTGGAGGTTGCTGCTGCCGACATCGTGTTCGAGGATGGCGCGTTCCGGGTGGCCGGCACCGACAAGGCGGTCACGCTGATGGTCCTGGCGGATCGGGCGCGGCGTGAGGGCAAGGTCGAATTGCTGATG
>CAYWND010000222.1:0-5279 GCA_964459085.1 uncultured Oceanibium sp.
CGTACGTCTGAACCTGGACGCGGTGCCTGTGCGCGAAGAGAACATGACCGCCTACGAGATGATGCTGAGCGAAAGCCAGGAGCGGATGCTGATGGTCCTGGACCCGGCCAAAGAGGCCCAGGCCAAGGCGGTGTTCGACAAGTGGGACCTGGACTTCGCCATCGTGGGCGAAACGATTGCCGAGGACCGTTTCGTGATCGAACACGGGCGAAAGGTCATGGCCGATCTGCCGCTGAAGGCGCTGTCGGGCACGGCCCCCGAATATGACCGCCCCTGGGTGCCGTCGGCCGCCCCTGCCCCGCTGGGTGCGATCCCGAATGTCGATCCTGGCGAGGCTCTGCTGGCCCTGATCGGGCATCCCAACATCGGTTCGCGCGCCTGGGTCTGGCGGCAATACGACACCACCGTGATGGCCGACACCATCCGCCGCCCCGGCGCGGATGCAGGCATCGTGCGGGTGCACGGCACGCGCAAGGCGCTGGCGTTCACCTCGGACGTCACACCACGCTATTGCCGCGCCAATCCGACCCAGGGCGGGCGTCAGGCGGTGGCCGAGGCGTATCGCAACCTGATCGCGGTCGGCGCGCGCCCGCTGGCGGTCACAGACAATCTGAATTTCGGCAACCCCGAAAAGCCCGAGATCATGGGCCAGTTCGTAGGCTGTATCGAGGGCATCGGCGCGGCCTGCCGGGCACTGGACATGCCGGTCGTGTCGGGCAATGTCAGCCTGTACAACGAGACCGACGGCCAGGCGATCCTGCCCACGCCCACCATCGGCGCGGTCGGACTGATCGGGGATCTGGACGACATCATCGGCACCCAGGCGCAGGCGGGCGACGCGTTTGTAGTGATCGGCGGCGCGACGGGCCATCTGGGCGCTTCGGCCTTTGCGGCCGAGGTCATGGGGGATCAGGGCGGCGACGCCCCGCCTGTGGATCTGGACGCGGAACGCGCCGCGGGCGAGGCGGTGCTGGCCGCGCGCGACGCGGGCCTCTTGCGCGCCGCGCATGACATTGCCGATGGTGGCCTTGCCGTGGCACTGACGGAAATGGCGCTGGCCTCGGGCATCGGTGCGACGCTCGACAGGCCAACGGATCTGGCGCAATTGTTTGGCGAGGATCAGGGCCGGTTCGTGCTGGCCACGGCACCAGGCCAGGCCGACGATCTGCGCGCGCTGCTGGCCCGCGCGGGCGTTCCCGTCAGCGCGCAAGGCACGTTCGGCGGCGACGCGGTCGATCTGGGCGGCCTCGCCTCGGTCCCGCTGGCGGCGTTGCGCGACGCCCACGCGTCGGCGCTGGCCCGCTTTGCCGAATGATCCCGCCTTGCAAGCGGGGCACTTAAAACCTAGTTTTCTGGTCAAGTAGTCTTGGGGTTTACCTGAATGGCAATGGAAGCGATCGAGATAGAGCGCATGATCCGCGAGGCGTTTCCCGATGCCCAGATCGAGATTAAGGATCTGGCAGGCGACGGAAACCACTATGCGGCGACCGTCGTGGCCCAGGAATTCAAGGGCCTGACCCGCGTCAAACAGCACCAGATGGTGTATGCCGCGCTCAAGGGCAAGATGGACGGCCCCGCGGGCGAATTGCACGCACTGGCCCTGACGACGAAGGCCCCGGGATAGACCGATGGACGCCTCGCTGATCACATCGCTCGAAGGCATTCTCGCGATCATCATGGTTCTGATCGCGATCATCGTCTTGAAGCGCATGCAGGCGAGGACCCGCAGCAAGACCGACGCGCCGGACATCATCCTGCGCCAGGACGAAGACGACGGCGACCAGGGTCGCTGACGAAACCCGACCGGTTGCCACAGGGCGGCCCGAGCAAAGAGAGATGGATATGTCGACAGCACAGGAACGAATTTCCGAAGACATCGCGGCCAACGACGTGGTGTTGTTCATGAAGGGCACCGGACAGATGCCGCAATGCGGCTTTTCGGCCAAGGTTGCTGGCGTGCTGAACTACATGGGCGTGGCCTACAAGGACATCAACGTGCTGGCCGATGACGAGGTCCGCGAAGGCATCAAGCAGTTCTCGGACTGGCCGACGATCCCCCAGCTTTACGTGAAGGGCGAATTTGTCGGCGGCTGCGACATCGTCGTCGAGATGACCCTGTCGGGCGAACTGGACGATCTGCTGAAAGACAAGGGCGTGGCCTATGATCAGGATGCGGCGAACAAGATCCGCGAGGCGAACCAGCCCGCCTGAGAAATACAGTCGCCAGTGTTGGTACTGTAATCACGCCCCCCAGCCCATCCCCCCACCCAACCACCGATGGTACCGGGTGGATAATCGGTGGTTGGGTGGGGAGGATGGGCTGGGCGGTGGCGTGACAGCACCAGACGCCCCTGCGGCATGATCTGGCTCAAGGAACACCGGACCCTCCGCTGGCAATATGCGCCATGCGGAGGGTCTTTCATTTGGAACAGAAAACATCGCTGGAACACGGCCACGGGCGCGACGAGATCGCCGCGCGACTGGCCAACGCGTCGAACACCTCGACCCGGCTGCGGGACGCGGTCTACGGTGGGCTGGATGGGGCGGTCACGACATTCGCCATCGTCGCAGGCGTCCAGGGCGCCGGGTTGCCCACCGGCGTGATCGTGGCCTTGGGCCTGGCCAACGTCCTGGCCGACGGCTTTTCCATGGCTGCAGGCAACTATTCCGGCACCAAGGCCGAGCTTGAAGATTATCGCCGCCTGCGCGCGGTCGAAGAGCGGCACATCGCCGAGGTCCCCGAGGGCGAGCGCGAGGAATTGCGCCAAATCCTGGCCCGCAAGGGGCTGGACGGCAAACTGCTGGAAGATGCGACAGCCGCCATCAGCGCCCGGCGGTCGACCTGGATCGATATGATGCTGGTCGAGGAATACGGCGTCTCGCCCATCGACCCCCGCCCCCTGGCGGCGGCGTCTGTTACCTTCGGCGCCTTTCTGCTGGCAGGGATGATCCCGCTGTTGCCATATCTGGCGGGGCTGACGGACGCCTTTGCGGTCTCGATCGCCGCCACAGCGGCGGTGTTTTTCGCGATCGGCGCGGCGAAGGCGCGCTGGTCGCTGGCGGCCTGGTGGCGATCGGGGACCGAGACTCTGGCCATCGGCGGCGTGGCCGCGACACTGGCCTTTGCGGTGGGATCGCTGTTTCAGGGGATCGTATAGCGGCGCGCGCAGCGCCGCCTGGTCAGGTGCCGACCTTGGCCGCCAGCGCCTCGACCCGTGCCGTCGCCTTGGCCAGCGCACCCCTGGCCGCGTCGGCCTGGGCATGCAACGCTTCGGCCACGGCCGGATCGCCGCCGGCCGCTTGGGCCTGCTGTAGCTCGCCCTCCAGGGTTTCGACCCGCGTCATGCTGGCCTGCGCCTGTTCGGCAACCTCGATGGTGCGATCGGCCAGCATCAGCCCGGCCATCAACAACATGCGGCTTTCGGGAATGTGGCCCAACTCGTTGACCAGCGTGGCGGCCTCGGCATTCAGCAATGCCGCGGCCTGTTCCAACTGCGGCTCTTCGCCGGGCTCGCAGGCGACAACGAAGTTGCGGCCTCCGATGGACAGGGTAAGCTCGGGCATCAGGACGCCTCCTCGACCAGCGGGCGCAGTTGCGCGATCAATCCGTCAAGCTGCGCCAGGTCTGCATCGCGTGCCGACCGCAGGGCATCCAGATCCGCCGACAGGGCACGGTTCTCGGCCCCCAGCGCGGCCAGGCGATCCTGTGCCTTTGCCAGCTCGGCCCCTCTGGCATCGCCGCCAGTGTCCAGACCGGCCTCCAGCCGTTCCAGCGCAACGTTCAGACGCGCCTCCAAGTCCTTCAATTCACTCATGGAACACCTCCGCCCCCACGGCCTGCCACTCGGTTTCGCGATGGTGGCCTGTGCGCCGGGCCGCGTCAAGGGGAAGCAATCGCCGCCCCGCCATCGGCGGATTGGGCCGCAACGGTTCTTGACCCCCCTGTCCGGATCGGTATCAGTGCGCAGCAACGCCCCGCAGAAGCGCCCAGAGAAAGTCGAGGACCCCCGTGGAGATTTCCGAACTCAAAAGTCAGCATCCCGACCACTTTGCCAAAGCCGCCGCGTTGCGGGTTCTGGCCATGGACGCGGTCGAGGCCGCCAAATCGGGCCACCCGGGCATGCCCATGGGCATGGCCGATGTCGCGACCGTGCTGTTCGAGCGGCACCTGAAGTTCGACGCCGCCGCACCCGACTGGCCCGACCGCGACCGGTTCATCCTGTCGGCCGGGCACGGGTCGATGCTGCTTTACGGGCTGCTGCATCTGACTGGCTATGCCGACATGACGCTGGATCAGATCCGAAACTTCCGCCAACTGGGATCCAAGACCGCCGGCCACCCCGAATACGGGCACGCCAAGGGGATCGAGACGACAACCGGCCCACTGGGACAGGGGCTGGCCAATTCGGTCGGGTTCGCCATGGCCGAAGAGGCGCTGCGGGCACGGTTCGGCCGCAAGCTGGTGGACCACTACACCTACGTGATTGCGGGCGACGGCTGCCTGATGGAAGGCGTCAGCCAAGAGGCGATCGGCCTTGCGGGCAAGCAAAAGCTGGGCCATCTGATCGTGCTGTGGGACGACAACGGGATTTCCATCGACGGCAAGGTGGAGCTGTCGGACATCACCGACCAGCGCAAACGGTTCCTGGCCAGCGGCTGGGAGGTGCTGAGCTGCGATGGCCACGACCCGGATGCGATTGATGCGGCCCTTGAGAAGGCCAAGAAAAGCCGCCGCCCGACCCTGATCGCCTGCAAGACTCATATCGGCTATGGCGCGCCGACCAAGCAGGACACCGCCAAGGCCCATGGCAGCCCCCTGGGCGCAGACGAGATCGCGGCCGTGCGCGAGGCCTATGGCTGGCCCCACGCGCCGTTCGAGATCCCCAGCGAAATTGTCGAGGGCTGGCGTGCCATCGGCGCCCGCGGCCGTGGTGCGCACGAGGCCTGGCAGCAGGAATACGACGCGACCGGCCCGAACCGCCGCAAGCTGTTCGATCGCATGATCGCGGGCGAGATGCCCGCGCGGCTTGATCGCGCGATCCGCGCCTTCAAGAAAGAGATCAGCGAGAGCGCGCCCAAGGTGGCCACCCGCAAATCCTCGGAAATGGTGCTCGAGGTCCTGAACCGCGAATTGCCCGAAACCATCGGCGGCTCGGCCGATCTGACCGGGTCGAACAACACGCTGACCAGCGGTCTTGGCACCTTCAGCCCCGAAAGCCGCAAGGGGCGCTATGTCTATTATGGCATCCGCGAACACGGCATGGCGGCGGCGATGAACG
>CAYWND010000223.1:0-5278 GCA_964459085.1 uncultured Oceanibium sp.
CGGACGAACATGGTGTTTGTCTATGTCTCGGCCAGCCGCAAGGAAGAGGTCGACCCGCGCCGCTTCATCGAGGCCACGGGCGAGAGCCACCACCACGAGTAATGATCGTCGCGCTGATCGGCCCGGTATTGTCGGGGAAGGGCTTGGCTTGAAGGGGCCTGCCCCCCCGACGCTTTGCTCGACTTTGCTTTTTGACCTTTTTCTTGGCAGTATTGTGGCCTGCGCCGTCCGCGGGTCTTGCGGCATAAAACGCATATAGACGTGAAGCGTTGCAGATTTCGAGTTTGAACACGCCAGGGAGGGTATCGTGTTCATCACAGATAGTGTTGGCAAGCGCCGCAGGGAAAGATGACCCTGCCTAAGCTGCTTGCCGGTCCGATTGTTCGTCGGGTTGAAAGGGATCAGGTCTCATTCTGGGTCGCACTGAGCGGCAATCACACAGTGACGGCAAGCATCTGGTTGGGACTGCGCAAGTCGCCGGTTGGCGAAGTTGCGATGAAGTCCAAGTCGGTGAGTCCCCTTAAGGTTGGCGCAAATCTCTGGATCGCCGTGGTCACGATGACGTTCAGCGGGTCGAATGCGATCCTGCCGAGTGGCCGGATCTTCAGTTATGATATTGACATCGGTGGGGACGATCTGAAGGCCCTGAAGCTGCTGGAGGATCGACCCGCGAAAAATGCGCCGAACGATCTGGACCATATTCCACCGAGACCGGCATTGGGATACGGGACGGATCAACTTCCAAGCTTTGTGACGCCCCAGGAAAACCTGGACAACGTTGTCGTGGCGCATGGAAGTTGCCGCCGCCCTCATGGTCCGGGCGAGGATGCGATTGCCGCGCTTGATAGTGTGATTGCCAGCACACGCAGCGATGCGGCAAAACGGCCACAGCAGTTCTTCATGACCGGCGATCAGATCTATGCCGATGACGTGGCCTTGCCGCTGTTGCCGATGCTGAACGAGTTGGGGAAAAAGCTGTTTGGGTTCGACGAAAGACTCGTGCAGCCCGGCGGGGGTACCATACCCGTCGCGACAACGCCTGACCCGTTCGGGCTGCCCGCGGGCAGACGCACGGCGATCTGCATCGAGCAAGCCAAGTTCACGTCAACCTCGGCCAGTTCCCATCTTATCAGCCTGCCCGAATATGCCGCAATGTATCTGTGCGCGTGGAGCCCGGACGTCTGGGATCTGTTGGCAAGCGAGGCGCGGGTGATGCCAAGGGATCTGCCGGCGGACCCGATCACGCCGCTAAGCGCCCTAGAAAAGAACTCGAAACGATACGCGAACCATCTGCGGAATGTCATGGCCTACCGGCGGGCCGTCCCGGCAGCGCGGCGGGCACTGGCGAATGTCGCAACGTACATGATCTTTGATGATCATGAAGTCACCGACGACTGGAACCTGACCCGTCAGTGGCGCAAGGATGTTCTCAAAAGCGACACAGGTCGGCAGATACTGCGAAACGGGCATATCGCCTATGGGTTTTTTCAGGGATGGGGAAACGATCCCGACGCGTTTTCGAAGAAAGCCAACCTGAAACTGCTGCAGAAATCCGCCGATCTCTTCGATCCGGATGGCAAGCACAACGCTGCCGTCGCAAAAGAGATCGACGAACTTCTGAGACATAAGGTGGATCCGCAAACCGGAGACGAAATCCCTCTTACGGCGCAGGAAGAACCGAATGAAGACGATCTGAGGGTCAAGTGGCACACAACGGTCAAATGCCCGAACTATGACATTGTCATCATGGATACGCGGACGGTCCGCGAGTTCACGGGGGACTTCACGCCGCCAGATCTGCTGGGCACGCATCTGGACAAACAGGTCAAGGCCGACAAGACCAAGTCTTTCTTGCTTTTGGTAAGTGCCGCACCGGTCCTTTCACCACCGCTGATCGACCGGATCGGGCAACCACTAGGCGTCGCGGCGATCGAGCTCAAGCACGCAATCCAAAGTGGCGAAGACGCCGAATTCGCGGGCATAGGTGCCAGTACAGTTGATGTAGAAGGCTGGGGCGGGGACGAGGTTGCTCAGGAAGTATTGCTGAAGAAAATTGCGCCGTTCAAAAAGGTGCTGATCCTGTCGGGTGACGTCCACTACGGCTATTCGATGGTCATGGACTACTGGCGAAAGAACTCTGCTGCCGCCGATCGCATTGTACAGCTTGTCTCGAGCGGGACGCACAACTGGTTCACTGAAAGCGCACGCGCGTTCAATCGGGCCAGCATGTTGGCCGCGGAAGTATTTGGCATAGGGCTGCAGGCGGAACGTCTGGGCTGGGAGAAGAATACCAACCCCATCAATCTGCCACCGGGGGCCAATCTAAGCCCCGCGCGTCGTGGACGCATCAAGTACGAACCGGTGTTGTTGCCGGCCCATGGCTGGCCCTCGAACACAAGCCTGAATTCGCAGAACATGCCGAACTGGCGCTGGCGCCTGAATCTTGTTTACGACAACCGACCTGACAGTGAGCGCCCGAGTGCGGCGAGCATCCCGCCCATTTCTCCGGATTTCGCTTTCGACGATGCGATCGGTGACTATTTCACTGCGGCCGGTCACCATAACGCCCATTCGCCTACGGCTCCAAACCATCGCAGTCTGGTCTTTGAGCCAAATCTTGGCGTTGTGAAGCTGTCCGGGGACACGGCCAGCTTGAAGGTGACGCATGACATCTATTCTCAGGACGTCACAGTCGAGACAAAGCAGGTTGTGAATACGCAGCACAGCATCGATTTCGTCGCAACCTCGGATCCGCAACCGGAGTTGAAGCAATGACCGAGACAACAAATGTCATTCGGTCGATTGCGAAATCCATGCTGGGCGCGGTCGAATCGATTTTGACGCTGTTCAATGACGATGTGACTTTCAAGCTTGTCGCGGGCGATTTCGGGTTGGATCCCAACATCACGGTGCCCCGGGACAAAATGAGCGATGTCCGAAATTCGCTGGCTGCCGTTCAAACCCATCAATTCATCGACAATAACCAGGAAACTCTGGCCGATATTGCAGAGGCGCTGAGCAAAATCGAGGACCTGCTTTCCAGCCTCGAGGCGCTTATCGACGCGATACAGGATCGGGACGATCCCCGGGTGGTGTCAGAGTATCTTTATCTGCTTTTGCAGATGGCGACGGCACAGACCGTTCGAAAGGATGCGCCAGCCCTGTATTCCGCGGCCCTCTTTTCTTTGTCGGCTCTCGACGCCAAGGAAAGCCTGCCAGCATTCGATTTGGGATCCCTGTTCGCGCACAAACTGGACAGTGAAGAGAGCGCGGTCGCCTACGGGCGGTTGTTGGCTGTGTTGGCCTTTGGTTTGCCCTTGATCTGGAAATCTTTGAGGGTCGACAAGCTAGAGTTCTATCATGGCTGGGATCTGTCGCCGACGCTTCCCCCTAATCTGAACACAACACCTGGGGTCGATAGCCTTCTGCGCCGCGCATTCACGTTGCGGTACGACAGCGAACCGGCTTTGAACCTTTCGATCCTTTTCGTCACAAAGGAGCATGGCGGACCTGGTGTTGTGCTGAGCCTGGGCAGCGACATTCAGTTCAAGGATGTGCGGCCCATGAAGAAGCCGCCCCGCCAGAATGAACCCGCCGACGACGCCTTGGAAACGACGATCGATGTGAAGTCCGGCGGCGGTGGTCAGGTTTTCGTGCCACTCAGCGGTGGCGCAGATGGCTGGCGGTTCCAAACGGCAGTGCAGCCGTCCATCTCGTTCGCGGTTCGCAAGGCGAAACCTGGTGGGCCACCGGCCTATCGACTTGGGGCCAAAGACGAAACCCGCCTCGAAATCGGTGACGTCGGCTTCCGCACCTACGTGAACAACGGCGCGGCCGGGACGACAACCGAGTTCAACAACGGCAAACTTGCAATTGCGCTGGACAAGGATGCGGATGGATTTCTTTCGGCGATGTCCGGCGGCAAGTCGCTGGACCTGAAGTTCAATTTCGGGCTGGGGCTGGATTCTGAGAAGGGGTTCTTTCTGTCCGGCGGAACGGGCTTGAAAGCCAACCTGCCGCTGGCGACCAAACTGGGTGGATTTTTCAGGATTGAAAGCCTGGCACTGAATATCGGGCCGAGCAAGTCCGAGGATATGGATGTCGCAGCCGATTTTTCGGGTATCTTCAGTCTAGATTTGGGCCCCTTCAATGCCGTTGTCGAAGAAATGGGTTTGACCCTGGATCTGGGCTTCGGCGCGCCGGCTGAAAACCCGGAGGACTATCCGGGTTTGTTATTGAATACCGGAGCCGTCCGCGCAGGCATGAAATTCAAGCCGCCTGCCGGCATCGCCATGTATCTGGAGACCTTCGCTGTCAAGGGTGGCGGATATCTGTACTTTAGCCCGGACAAGAACGAATACGCGGGGGTATTCGATCTTCAGTTCAGAAAGTCGATTCATCTGAAAGCCGCTGCGATCTTGTCGACCGAGATCGAGGATGGCGACGGATGGGCATTGTTGATCATCATCTCAGGAGAGTTTCCGCCGGTTCAGCTGCCACTGGGATTTACCTTGAACGGCGCCGGTGGGGTCCTGGGCCTGCAACATGGCGTTTCGACCGATGGTCTGCAGGACGGGTTGCGCAGCGGCGTAATGGACCACGTGCTGTTCCCGCCAGACCCGGTCAGGTCTGCGCCGCAGCTGTTGAACGCTCTGCGCACGGTGTTCCCGATCGCACCTCGGGCGTTGACGATTGGCCCGACGGTGATGCTGGGCTGGGGAACGCCGCCGGTCATCCTGGCCAAGATCGGACTTCTCTTGCGCTGGAACAACGTGATCCAGGCAGGCGACAGAAATGCAGAACTGGCCCAGTTGGTCCTACTGGGTCAACTCAAGGTCAGTGTCCCGCCGGAAGATGATACGAAACAGGGGAAAAAGGCTGAGATCGTATCGCTGTTGGTGGATGTCCTCGGGAGCTATGATTTCCGCGAGAGCGACCTTGCGATTGATGCCCGCCTGCGAAACTCGAAGATCGCCAAGCTGGGTGTAAAAGGCAGTTTGATCGTCCGTGCGAAGTTTGGCGATGACCCGTGCATGCTGATGGCCGTGGGTGGATTCCATCCGCGTTTTCAGGACTTGCCACCCGGTCTGCCCGCACAGGATCGGCTATCGCTGGAGTTGAAACGCGGACCACTAAAGGCGACATGCGCCGTCTACATCGCGATTACCAGCAACACGTTCCAGTTCGGGGCGCGGGCCGACATAAAAGTCAAGGCCGGCCCGGACGACCGCACCATCGGCAATCGACGCGATGGACTGGGCCGAGGACGGGGTCTTGA
>CAYWND010000224.1:0-5275 GCA_964459085.1 uncultured Oceanibium sp.
GGTAAAGGCCTGGCCGATCACCATCTGCAGCACCGGGCGCGCGAAGTATTCGTTCATCGGCTTGCCGTTCACGACCACCGCACCCTTGCCCGGCTTGATCCAGACACGGGCGACCGCGTCCTTGCGCTTGCCGGTGGCATAGGACCGGCCCAACTCGTCCCGGACAGGCTCGCGCGGGGTCATCGGTGCGACTTCTACGACGGCCTCTTCGGCCCCTTCAACGACGTCCTTCAGATCGTCGAGAGATTTGATCTCGTCTGCCATCGGGTCACGCGCTCCGTGTGTTCTTGGGGTTCATGGACTTGACGTCCAGCACTTCGGGCTGCTGCGCCTCGTGTGCATGCTCGGCGCCGGCATAGACGCGCAGGTTGCTCATCTGCTTGCGGCTGAGCGGGCCGCCCGGCAGCATGCGTTCAACCGCCTTGGCCACCACGCGCTCGGGGTGGGCGCCTTCAAGGATCTGCTCGGCCGTGCGCGACTTGATCCCGCCCGGATGCCCGGTGTGCCAGTAATAGGTCTTGTCGGCCCGTTTCTTGCCGGTCAGCTGGATCTTGTCCGCATTGATGACGATCACGTTGTCGCCCATATCCATATGCGGGGTGAAGGTCGCCTTGTGCTTGCCGCGCAGGCGCATGGCCACGATCGAGGCCAGTCGGCCCAGAACCACGCCCTCGGCGTCGATCAGCACCCACTTCTTGTCGATATCGGCCGGTTTGGCTGAATAGGTTTTCATAAGAGGTCGTCCTGTAGTTGACGGCTATTTCTCCGCCGATGGAACGGATGGCGTGGTTCTAAGGGTTTCGGGGGCAGTGTCAATACAAAGAAACCTGTAATATATGTTCAAAAACAATTGCATAGAAAATAGGTAAAATAATACCCCATAAGAAATTTCGACTTGAGGTGTATCAAGGCACCTCCTGCCCAAGCTGATAAAGTAGTACGTCTATTGGACCCAGGAGGCAAAGATGCCGGTCCCGGAGAAACAGAAGACGTTCGCAGTCGTCGGCGATGGCCGAAAGTGCCTGATCCTCGAAAACACAGGCCCCGATTGGGAACCCAAGTTCATGGTGATCGACGAGATCATTGGAACGCCCAAGGCACAGACAACCGGCCCTTCCGGACGCCGAGCCGATACCGGACAGGGTCAGCGCTCGGCCATGGAGGTTGCGGATGCCGGGGACGAGGTTCGTCGTCGTCTGGCCGCATCGGTTGCAGATCGGCTGGGAACCTACCACCGCAAGGCGCGGTTCCAACGCCTGATGCTTGCTGCCCCACCTGCGATGCTTGGCGCGCTTAGGACAGCGATGCCGGGGAACCTGACCCGCGCCATTACGCTGGAGTTTCCGTCTGATCTGGTGCACCACACGGTCGACCAGATCGACCAGGCGTTTCAGAGAGCAAAGAACGCCTGACGCGCGTCAGGCGCGTTGGGGCGGAATGGAATAGGTCATGCTGGCCTGTGCCACCGGCTGATCCAGACCGGGAGAATAGAGCAACACGTCGCCAACACTCAGGCTGCGCCCCAACTTCAGGATCCGCGCATCCGCGCGCAGGTTCTGAGGCGTCGGCTTGCGCATGAAGTTGATCGTGCAGCCGGTCGTCACCGTCAGCGCCTGGCGCCCGATCATCGCCAACGTGGCCATATAGAACGCGCAATCCGCGGCCGTGAACATGGCAGGCCCGGACACCGTACCGCCAGGCCGCAGGTCGTTCTCAGTCACCGCCATCTCGCAACTCAAAGCCATAGGCCCAAGGTCCAGGATGCGAAATCGTCCCTGCTGTTGGGGAAACACCTCATCCAGATAGGCCGTGATCTCGGCCGAGCTCAGAACGGGTTGCGGATCAGCCACGCGAGATCCTCTCGGCCGGGGGATAAAGCGACAGGAACCGTGCCCGCAGCGCCAGCGACAAGACGGCCACGGCACCCAACTGGTGCAGGATCGCCAGTTGCCACGGCACGATATACAGCAGCGTTCCGATGCCCAGCACGATTTGCCCAAAGACCGCGACGGCCACCCAGTCAAATGCGCGCCGCACCCCGGTCACACCGGACCGACGCGCGTTCCACCACGCAAACAGCGTGAACAGCAGGATCAGATAGCCCCAGCTACGGTGCACGAACTGCACAAGCCCGGGGTTTTCAAACCAGTTACGCCAGCCAAGGTCGGGCGACCACATATCAGGTGGCAGCAGCCCGCCACCCATGGTCGGCCAGTCGGTATAGCTCAGCCCCGCGTCGATCCCCGCAACCAGCGCACCGATCAGGATCTGGATATAGACAAACGCCACAACATGCCCGGCCAGAACCGCCCTGCCCCCTTCGCGCCTGCGGCGGGCCTGAAACAGGTCTTTCTGTGGGCGCGAGAGCTGCAGGATGTACCAGAACATCAGCCCCAATATCAGAAAGGCCAGCCCCAGATGCGTCGCCAGGCGATAGCTGGCCACGTCCAACCGCTCGCCCGTCAGGCCAGAGGCCACCATCCACCAGCCGATCGCCCCCTGCAAACCGCCCAGAACCCCAAGGCCCAGCAGTTTGCCGGTCCAGCCGACGGGTATTCGGCGACGCGCCAGAAACCAGAAGAAGCCGACCGCCCAGACAAGGCCGATCACCCGGCCCAACTGCCGGTGGCCCCATTCCCACCAGTAGATCACCTTGAACTGGTCCAGGCTCATGCCCTTGTTCTGCAACTGGTATTCCGGGATCTCGCGGTACTTGGCGAACTCGGCCTCCCAGGCTTCGGCCGACAAAGGTGGGATCGCGCCCGTGACGGGCCGCCATTCAGTGATCGACAGCCCACTGTCCGTCAGGCGGGTCAGACCACCAACAGCCACCATCAGCGTGACCAGCGCGAACAGGATCATCAGCCACAGGCGTATTCCGCGACGCGCGGCGGATCTGCGATCCTCGCCATCGCCGGTCGGGGGCGGTGTGCGCACCGTCTCGGCGTCGGCCCCGACCTCCTCGAATATGCTGCGGGTACTGCTCATGTCTGTCTCCGGTAGGCTGCCCGCTAACTAATCCGGGGACCGCGTGGGGGCAAGTGTGTCAGTTCGACGTGGGATGCTTGTCCGCAAGCGCACGAAACA
This sequence comes from uncultured Oceanibium sp., assembly GCA_964459085.1. Classification (GTDB taxonomy): domain Bacteria; phylum Pseudomonadota; class Alphaproteobacteria; order Rhodobacterales; family Rhodobacteraceae; genus Halovulum. The sequence goes on from CAYWND010000224.1 coordinate 3,088, forward strand.
CCCCATGCAGCGTACGCACATCCGCATCCGTCAGGGGCATCCGGCTGATCAGATTGCGCAGGTTCTCTTGCAGGCTCTGACGCTTGTCCTCGGGCCAGAAAAACCCCGCGGTGTCCAGGCGACCCTCCAGAATCTCTCCCAGCTTCTCGGTCTCGTCATGGGTGGCCGCGCGGGCTTTGGATGCACCTTCAGGGACTGCGCTGTCCTGCTGCCGTCGCCATTCATAGGCCACCAGCAGCACGCATTGCGCCAGGTTCAGCGAGGCAAAGGCGGGATTCACGGGAACCGAGATGATCGTGTTGGCGCGCACCACATCGTCATTTTCCAGACCCGCCCGTTCCGGCCCGAACAGCACCCCGACCCGCTCGCCCGCCGCGATCCGGCGCGCGGCATCGGCCATCGCCTCTTGTGGGGTCATAACGGTTTTGGTCAGATCGCGCGGGCGTGCGGTCGTGGCATAAAGATGGGTTACATCGCGGGCGGCCTCGGCGGTTGTATCCTTCAGCGCGACATTATCCAGAACCCGCGCCGCGCCTGACGCCATCGCGGTTGCCTTGGGATTGGGCCAGCCATCTCGCGGGCTGACCAACCGCATGCGATCCAGCCCGAAATTCCACATTCCCCGCGCGGCCGCGCCAATGTTCTCGCCCATTTGTGGGCGCACAAGAATGAACACCGGCTGCGGCCCGGTTTCGGTTGCGGCACTGTGATCGGTTCCAGACATCGGGCCTCCGGTTCGGTTGGCCCGGGTGATAGGGCGCATCAGCGCCCTTCGCAATCTGTAACGTGTGCGCCTAGCGGCAGATATAGCCGCAGCGTGTCATCGTGGTGATGCGGATACGCGACGGCCGGTTGAAGATAAAGCAGCTGCCCGAGTTCGCGGTCTGTGACACCTCGCGGCGCACAAAGGTAAAGGTACAGGCCCCCTGATTGCCGCGCCGCTCGACCGCAACAGCGGTCCGCTCGCCGTTCGATTGGCCCGCGGTTGCCATCAACTGCTGGCTAAGTTGTACGTCGGGCCGGAACTGTGTCCCCGCAGCCTGACACCGCGCGTTTGCCTGCGCGACATTTACCGGGGGACAAGTAACGGCGGCGCGGCTGGCGGCGATACTGTTGTTCAGCGCTTCCTGCCGTTACAACCCGGGAAAACAACCGAACGCAGTCGAGCGCGTCCGTTCGGCGTTTCCACCCGCAACGCCATCCAGGCGGCAAAACCCGATGGGACTAAGCTCTCCATCGTCTTGCGCCGCCGCAGGCAACGCGACAAGGGCGGCCAGGGCAATCGCTACTGATGTCGTCAACGCGGTCTTCATGCTAAGATCCTCCGTGCAGCCTGATCATGGTCAAGCTTGTTGACAGGCCCGGCGGCGGTCAACGATTTTTCTGTCAGTTTCGTGAAGAAATGTGGACAATATGGCGTATGACGAAGGATTAGCGCAGATTTTGCGCGACGACCTGGCAACTCTGGCCGGGGTCACGGAAAAGAAGATGTTTGGCGGCCTCTGCTTTCTTTTGAATGGCAACATGCTGTGCGGGGTGCATCGGGGCGGCGGCATGTTCAGGGTGGGCAAGGACCACGAGGCACAGGCACTGGCCAACGACGGGGTCGGGCCAATGCAGTTCACCGGGCGCAAGATGGGCGGCATGGTCGATGTCTCCGATGACGTCTTCGAGGACGATACGCGGCGCCGACAACTTCTGGATCTGGCGTTGGACTTCGTTGGCAGCCTGCCTGCCAAATAGGAGCGGTATACAACCGCATACACACCTTCCAAATGCGCCCCCGTTCCCGTATAGACGGCGCAACCGATTCACCAAAACCCGAGAGAGGACGCGCGGCCGATGACCAAGATCAAGGTGGAAAACCCGATTGTCGAAATGGACGGGGACGAGATGACCCGCATCATCTGGCAGTTCATCAAGGACAAGCTGATCCTGCCCTATCTCGATGTCGACCTGCTCTACTATGATCTCGGGATCGAGGAACGTGACCGCACCGACGATCAGATCACCATCGATGCCGCCGAAAAGACCAAAGAAGTCGGCGTGGCCGTCAAATGCGCGACCATCACGCCCGACGAGGCGCGGGTCGAGGAATTTGGGCTAAAGCAGATGTGGCGCAGCCCGAACGGCACGATCCGCAACATCCTGGGCGGCGTGATCTTCCGCCAGCCGATCATCTGCAAGA
>CAYWND010000225.1:0-5269 GCA_964459085.1 uncultured Oceanibium sp.
CATAGATCTTGTCGATGGTCTCGGCGTGCCATTTGATCGTGTGAATCGCTTCGGGAATGTCCACTGTTTCACAATCGCGGATCGGCTTGCCGGATTCGAGGCTTTCCATCACCGCCAGTTCGCGCCGCCGCCGGGTCATCAGCTTGGCCAGACGGATCAGCACATCCTTGCGGTCTGACGGATGCGCGCGGGACCAATGTCCCTGGTCGAATGCCTCGCGCGCCTTTCCGACCGCCAGGTCGACGTCCTTGTCATTGGCCGACGCAATCGTGGCCAGCGTCTCGCCGGTTGCGGGGTTCAGCGAGGGGAGGGCACCGCCGCGTCCCTTGCGGAACCTACCGTCGATATAGGGTGTCGCCGGCAGATCAATCTCGGCGGCGATGGCGGCGTATTCTGCACGGGTCAACATCTCGGTCATGCTGCATCCCCTTCGATGGCGGCGAGTGTTGTGGTCATGGTTCGGATCACCTCTTCCAACTCGCGTTTCTGGTCCTTGTTCAGGGGCTGCAGCGGTTTGCGCGGTGGACCCGCGTCGATGCCGCGCAGGGTCAGCCCGTGTTTGATACACTGGATAAAGGCGCCGCCCTGTTCCAGCACCCGCATTAGCGGAAGCATCGCGGACATGATCGCCCGACCCTTGGTGAAGTCGCCTTCGACGGCGCATGCGCGGTAGAGTGCGACGTGGGCCTCGGGCGCGAAATTCGATCCGGCGCACACCCAGCTGCGTGCACCCCAGGCAAAGAATTCCAGCGCCTGGTCATCCATCCCGCAGCTCAGCGAGATCTGGGGATAATCACGCGCCAGCATATGCAACCTGTTCGGATCGCCCGAACTTTCCTTGATCGCGCAGAAGTTCGGGCTGCGACCCAGACGGTCGAGGCATTCCTCGTCCATGTTAACGCTCATCCGGCCGGGATAGTTGTAAAGCATAATGGGCAGGTTCGCGGCCCGATCCACGGCCAGCGCGTGCAGGGCGATCTCGCGCCCTGTCGGATAGGCGTAGGGCGGTGTGGCCACCAACAGGGCATCCGCACCCGCACGCTTGGCCTCGGTTGCGAACATCACGCTGTCTTCGGTTCGCATTGCGCCGGTGCCGACGATCATCGGAAGGCGCCCGGCGATCAGATCGCGCACCTTGCTCATCAGCGCGATGCGTTCCTCGGTCGATTGGGCATAATATTCGCCGGTTGTCCCGGCGACTATGATGCCGTGGACACCCGCCGAGATCAGGTAATCAACGGTTTCGGCAAGGGCCACTTCGTTCAATGAAAAGTCCGGGTGGTAGGGGGTGATAATCGGGGTATAGATGCCCTCAAACTGCATCGCGACGATCCTTGAATGCGACAATATCGATAGGCAGCGGGTCGGGCCGGACATAGCGTTCCATGCGGTCACGCGACAGATCCCAATGCTGTAGGGTCAAGTCCATAGCCAACGCGGGCTCGCCTGCCTGGAACGCCGCGATCATTGCGTCATGCTGTTCGACGGCCTTGGTCACCAGCATCGACTCGGACGGTGCGACCGGGCGATAGAAGGTCTGGCTTAGGCGGGTGTGGTCGATCAGCAGCCGGTCAAGGCACGCCATCAGATAGGGGTTATGCGCCATCTCGCCAATCTGTTCGTGAAACCTGTGGTTCAGGAATGCCGCTGATGCCGCATCGCTTTTGGCGGTTGCCTGCGCGAAGCTCTCCTGCAGCGCGATCAGCGTGTCCAACTGCGCCTGGGTGCGGTGCGTTGCCGCCATAAACGCGATGTTGGCGTAGATCATCGGCGCGGTCTGAAAGAAGGTGCGCAGGACCGTCAAGTCCATCGAGGCGACCTTGGCGCCGCGCCGCGCCTCGAGATGGATATAGCCCTTGCCCGACAGGTGCTGCAGGATCTCGCGCAGTGGGGTGCGCGAAATGCCGTAGGCCGCCGACAAGGTGGCTTCGTCCAGATCGGTTCCGGGCGCAAGATCCATCGACAGGATCTTGCGCCTGAGGTCTTCGAGGCATTCGGTTTTGGCATCGCCGGACATGGGGCAGTCTCCTTGCGCACAACTTGTATACAAATTGTGTGCAAGCGCAACTGAAAATGAACCCCTGGCGAGATCGCAGTAAGCTCGCAGGTGCATCATCGCACCCGCAGGATCTGGTCCGTGCTTGCAAAAAGGGGGCTTGAGATGCAACAGATCGGGACACCCGCCTGATGCGGCCCTAGACCCTTGCTCATGTACCGTCGCGCGATGGCCAGATGACAGATCACATTACGCCACTTCGCATCGGTCTGATCGGCACGGGACGCATCAGTGACATCTACCTCAAGACACTGTCCCGCTACGCCTCGGTCAGCGTTGTGGCCTGTGGCAGCCTCGACCTTGATGAAAGCGCTGCCAAGGCGCAGGCGTACGGCATTCCTTTGGTGATGCACCCCGCCGACATCCTGTCCAACTCACAGATTGACGCGATCCTGAACCTCACAATCCCGGCGGCCCATGCCGAGGTCAGCCTTGCGGCGTTGAGCGCGGGCAAGCATGTCTATTCGGAAAAACCGCTGGTCAGCGATTTGGCGGATGGGCGCAAAGTTCTGGATCTGGCGGACGGTCGGGGACTGGTCGTGGGCAACGCGCCCGACACGTTTCTGGGTGGCCGGTGGCAAACCGTTCGCAGGCTGGTAGACGAAGGCGTAATCGGTACGCCAACCGGTGTCGCGGCCTTTGTCGGCACACACGGGACGGAACGCCACAATCCCAATCCGGATTTCTACTACCAGCGCGGCGGTGGCCCGATGCTGGATCTTGGTCCCTATTATCTGACGGCCATGGTCTTCCTGCTGGGCCCGATTGCCCGGGTGGCGGGGATTTCGAACCGCGCTTTCGACCGTCGCATGATCGAAAATGGTCCCAGGGACGGCGAATGGATGCAGGTCGAGGTCGACACGCATGTGCAAGGCATGCTGGAGTTTGAGAGCGGCGCAATAGGATCCATCACCATGAGTTTCGACATCTGGGACAGCGAGATGCCAAGGTTCGAAGTCTACGGCACCGAGGGGACAATCTGCATCCCCGATCCCGATCCGGTACATGGCGCCAACATCTTTCAGGGCGAGGTCTGGTGGCGGACCCGCGAAAGCTCGCGCTGGACGCATCAACCCCGCCCCTCGGGCCGCGAGGCCTGGCAGGTGGCCGAGAACCGCCATGGCTTGAACCAGGACAGCAGAGGCATCGGTCTGGTAGAGATGGCCGACGCGATCCGATGCGGTCGCACACCCAGATGCAGCGGCGCGCTGGCCTATCACGTGCTCGAGGCGATGACAGGCATCCTGTCCAGCCCCGGCGCGGGGCGGTTCGTTGATGTGATCAGCAGGCCGCCCGTGCCGCCCCTGATGCCTGAACGATTTCCGGAGGAATGATCCGTGGCAATCCAGACCCTAGATATCGGCGAACCCTTCTTCGGCATCCGCATTGTCACGGATGAACCGCAGATCCAGATCGGCCCCCGGACCATCGTTTTGAACCTCAGCTCACGGCCGCTGCGCGTCCGCGAACAAGAGCTGGGGCCGCTGCAATCGGTGATTTTGCGGCATGTTACGGCTAGGGATGTGACCCATGCGGTTCTGATCGACGGCCTGCCTGACCCATCGGACGAGGACGGGCTGCTGGTCGGGATTCGGCAGACCTGGCCCTCGGCTTTTGAAGTCCGGCAGGAAGAGCGTTTGCGCGGCGTCGAGCACTATATGTCGCCCAAGGTCTGGATCGGGCAGTTCGGGTTCACGCTCTATCACTCGGCGTCGGTACCACTGAACGTGGGGCTGCATCGCGATCATGCCTTCTGCCCGGTCCCTGGTTTCCGCGAGGTGCACACCCAGATCGTGGGAATTGGCAAGATGCAGCAATGCCGCGAGAATGACATCGACACGCTTTATCTTGAGGAGCCGATGGCGCCCGGCACGACCCACAGACCGATGTACGACGATGACGGCAACTACCCCTGGCACCAGTTCGAGACGACAACCCCATCGGTGTTCATGGCGGTCGAAATGCTGCCCGAAGGTGCGGAACCCCCGGCATGACCGAAACCGAACAACTGCTGCCGTCGCCCCTGGACTTTGACGGCCCGTTCCCACGGCTGTCGCGGCGCCTGCGCCTTGGGGTCGTGGGAGGGGGGCGCGTTTCCGGAATGCAGGCCGCCGCCGCCCGCCTGACAGACCGTTGGGACGTGGTGGCAGGTGCGTTTTCGTCAGATCCGGCACGGGCAAAGGCTGCTGCGGGGGATTGGTCGCTGCCGCAAGATCGTTGCTATGTCTCGTTCCATCAGATGGCCAAGGACGAGGCCGCTCGGGCGGATGGCGTCGATGCGGTGATGATCACCACGCCGAACCATCTGCACTTTGCCGCTGCAAAGGCGTTTCTCGAGGCCGGGATCGACGTCCTCTGCGACAAGCCGTTGACCAACGAGGTGGCCGAGGCGGATGGACTGGTTGATTTGGCCGATCAATCGGGATGCGTGTTCGGGGTCAGCTATGTGATGTCGTGCTTTCCGATGATCCGCCAGGCCCACGAGATCGTGGCGCAGGGTGGGATCGGTCGGATCAACCAGATCCATGTCGAGTTCCTGCAGGACTGGATGATCCCCGATGACGTGGCAGACGCGCCGCATGTGCGATGGCGGCTGGACCCGGCGCAGTCCGGGCGGACCAGCTGCGTGGGCGACATCGGCACCCATGCGGCCCATCTGGCGCAGTTTGTCTCGCACCTTCCGATGACGCATCTACGCGCGGATTTTCACGTCTGCGGCGCGCCCAAGCCGCTGGAGGACACAGCGTTTATGACCGTGCGCTATGGCGATGTGCCCGGCACGCTGATGGCCACGCGGCTGGCGCCGGGCAACCGGGGCGGTCTGCGCCTGCGGGTCTTTGGATCCGAAGGTGGGCTGGAGTGGGATCTTGAGAGTGCCGAACAGCTGAGCTTCAATCGGTATGGTCAGCCTGACCGGATCATCAGCCGTGGCCATGGCCATGGCGTCAGCCCACAGGTCGAACGCCTGGTGCGCACGGGGCGTGGCTTTCCCGAAGGGATCATCGAAGCCTGGGCCAACCTGTATACCGAGTTTGCACTGGCGGTCGCGGCGCGCCGTGACGGTTTGGCCTTGCCCGTGGATTGGATCGGTATGCCGCGTGTCGCCGATGGTGCCGCGGGGGTCCGGTTCATTGATGCCAGCGTGCGGTCAAACGATGCGGGCGGCACTTGGGTCGAGATTTGACGGACAGGCTGGCGACCAAGTGGCTGTTG
>CAYWND010000226.1:0-5255 GCA_964459085.1 uncultured Oceanibium sp.
GGCAACTCCAGCGTGGGATGATTTGCCAGATAGCGGGCGACCCGTTTGTGTATGTCCCGCCAGCGGGCGATCCGGTCGTCCAGCTCCGTCAATTGCGGGCGCAGCAGCGCCGCTGTCAGGCCGGACATGCGCATCGAGTGGTTGGGCATCTGGCCCTTCCAGCGGTCGAATACTGCATCCTCGGGACGGGCGAGGTGCTGTTGGTACAGCATATAGCTCCCCGACATCAGGATCATCTTGGCCGCCAGGTCGGGGTCGTCGGTGACGATCAAACCGCCTTCGCCACCGTTCAGATGCTTGTAACTTTGTGCCGAGAAACAGCCGATCTGGCCGAAACTGCCTGCCTTGCGCCCCTGCCAGGTGGCGCCAGGCGCGTGCGCGCAGTCCTCGATCAACGTTATCCCGTGGCGTGCGCACAGGGACGCCAGCGCATCCAGGTCGCCGAAATGTCCCCGCATGTGGCTGGCAATCATGACTTTGGCGCCACTGATGGCGGCCTTTCGATCAAGATCTTCCAGATCGGGCACAAGCGACGGGGTAATGTCCACCAGTACCGGGTCCGCGCCCGCATGCGCAATTGCCCCCGGCACAGGCGCCAGGGTAAAGGCATTCAGCAGAACCTTGTCGCCTGGCCCGACCCCGGCGGCCCTGAGCGCCAGAAACAGCGCGCAGCCCCCTGAATTGACGGCTACGCAATAACGCGCACCCTGCCAGGCGGCAAACTCCTGTTCCAGCAGCGCAGCCTCGGGCGGGCCACCACCGGTTTCCGAGTAGCGGAACAGGCGGCCGTCGCGCATGACCCTGTTCGCGGCCTCGCGCGCAGCATACGACAGTGGTTCGACCGCTGCCAGATCACCGGTGAAGCACGGTTCGCTCTGGTCACTCGGCGGCGACGGGCTGATTCTCGAGATGCTCATCCAGTGTCTTGCGGAATTTCCCGACAATCTCGTCTATGTGGTGCCGTTCGGCAATGAATTGCGGCGCCAGGATAGCGGTATCGCCCGTAAATTTCACATGCAATCCGTTCCAGAACATGTCCGCTTGCATTTGTGTGCCGCGTACACCCGGGGCAGGGTGCGCGTGCACCTCGATGCCAGCAACCAACCCGATCGAGCGGATGTCGCGCACCAGCGGGTGATCTCCCAACCCGTGAACGGCCTGCGCGAAATAAGGGGCGAGGTCGGTAGAGCGCTGGAACAGCCCCTCTTCCTCGTAGATCTCCAGCGCAGCAATGCCTGCGGCACAGGCGGCCGGGTGGCCCGAATAGGTATAGCCGTGGAAGAACTCGATGGCACCGGCCGGCGCGTTGTCCACGACCGTGTCATAGATTTCGTCGCGCACCGCAACCGCGCCCATAGGAATCGACCCATTGGTCAGCGCCTTGGCCATGGTCATGATGTCCGGGGTCACGCCAAAGGTCTGCGCGCCGAAATTGTCGCCCATCCGTCCGAACCCGGTGATCACTTCGTCAAAGATCAGCAGTATCCCATGCGCATCGCAAATCTCGCGCAGGCGTTCCAGATAGCCCTTAGGCGGGACCAGAACACCGGTTGATCCGGCAACTGGCTCGACGATCACGGCGGCGATCTGGCTGCCGCCATAGGTGTCACAGAACCGCTGCAGATCGTTGGCCAGTTCGGCGCCATGTTCCGGCTGACCTGCATGGAACAACTCTTGCCCGGTCCAGGTGTGCCGCATCATCACGACATTTGGCATTACCAGAGGGAACGTTTCGCGGTTCTTGACCATCCCGGACAAGCTGACGCCGCCGATGTTGACACCGTGATAGGCGCGCTCGCGGCTAACAAATCGGTTGCGATGTGCCTGGCCACGAGCGTGGTTGTAGGCCATCGCGATTTTCAGTGCGGTATCAACGGCTTCAGACCCGGAGTTCACGAAGAAAACGTGATTGATCGGCTCGGGGGTCAGCCGGGCAACGCGTTCGGCCAAAGAAAAGCTGGCGTCATGACCCAGGCCGAACGGCGCTGTGTAGGTGTTTTCCTGCATCTGCCGATGAACTGCCTCGATAATCTTGGGGTGGCAGTGGCCAGCGGGCGAACAGAACAGCCCCGACGACCCATCGACGATCTTGTCGTCGTTCTGATTATACAGATACGTGCCAGACGCCCGCTTTACGATCCGCGGCTGCGCCTTGAAGGCGCGGTTTGCGGTAAACGGCATCCAGTACTGTTCCAGCGAGTTACCACGATAGGCCATGACGCAATCTCCCCAACCAGGCGTGACAGGATCAGGATTGTCTCAATCAATGGGCCGCCATTAACCCCAGTTGCCCCCATTGTTAATGCCAGTTGACGGCACTAGGTTTGCAGCATGCGGATCTCGGAACAGCAGTTTTTTCTGGAGCGTGACGCAGGCATTGGCCTGCAGACCCAATTGAAGGAACGGATCGCAACAGCGATCCTGTCCCGCAGATTTCAGCCGGGCCAGCGCATGCCGTCCAGCCGGAAGCTGTCTGAGCACCTGGGTATCGCGCGGATCACTGTCTCGCTGGTCTATCAGGATCTTGTGGCCGACGGATACCTGGAATCGGCAGCCCGCAGCGGTTTCTTTGTGGCCGCGGACCCGCCTCGGCTGCTGGCCAATCGCCCACGAAAGCCAAGCAACACGGCCGGTTCAGTGGATTGGGAATCTTGGGTAGGTCAGCGTTACGGCGCGGTGCGCGCACTGGAAAAGCCACTGGATTGGCGCGCCTACCCGTATCCGTTCATCTACGGCCAGATTGACGACACGCTGTTTCCGCACGACGACTGGCGCGATTGCGCGCGTCGGGCGCTTGGCAAGCGGGACTTTCCCCAGGTGTCTGGTGATTTCTGGCATGCCGATGACGCCCGGCTGGTCGACTATATCCTGTCGCACTCGCTGCCGGGGCGGGGCGTGATTGCAGATGCCGAACAGGTTTTGGTGACGCTGGGGGCGCAGCACGCCCTGTGGCTGACGGTACGTCTGCTAAGCGAGGTTCGCCCGGATATGACCGTGGCAATCGAAGAGCCTGGATATTCCTATCTGCGCGAGATGCTGTATTTCGCCGGCTGCAACGTGATCCCGGTGGCTATCGACAACCAGGGGCTGCCGCCTGATGATCTGCCCCAGGGGGTCGATCTGGTCTGTGTTACACCCAGCCACCAGGCACCAACCGGCGCAACCTTGCCGATGGAGCGGCGCAAACAATTGCTGGCGATGGCCGAAGAACGGGATTTCCTGATCCTCGAAGATGATTACGACTTCGAGATGAGCTTTCTCAAGGTGCCTAAACCAGCGCTCAAAGCCGCTGATCCTGCCGGTCGGGTCATTCACATCGGCAGCTTCTCCAAAGCGCTGTTTCCGGGCCTGCGACTGGGATATCTGGCCGCTGATGCGGCATTTATCGAACAGGCGCGCGGCCTGCGCGGCATGATGATCCGCCACCCGCCCGGCACCACGCAACGCACCACTGCGCATTTTCTGGCTCTGGGGCACTACAATGCTCACGTCAATCGCCTGCGTGCGGCCTACAAACGCCGCCGCGAGGTGATGGAGGTCGCATTGCGCGAGTCTGGCCTGAAGATCGCGGGCTCGTCGGATTTTGGTGGTGCGGGATTCTGGATCGAAGGGCCGCCGGGGCTGGACGCGACGGCGCTGGCCGATGAACTGCGAGGGGATGGCGTGCTGATCGAACCGGGTGATGTGTTCTACGCCTCCAGCGATCCGCCGCGCCGGTTCTTTCGTATGGCCTATTCCTCGATCCCGCAGGATCGCATTCCAGAAGGCGTGCGCAGGGTCGCACGGCGGATCGGTTCCGCCAGCTACTGACCCACCGCCGAGCCGGGCTGGCATGTTGGCCCAAAGCGGGATAGCGTGCCGCCGAAACCGGAATATGGGGCTGGGGATGCGTGCTGTCTGGATGATGATTGCGGCCTGGATGCTGGCGGTTCCGGCAACTGCCCCTGCTGACGAGATCGAAGACCTGGCCGTTGCACGTGCGGCCTATCTGGAGGCTTGGCGCGCAGCCCCGCTTCATGCGGTCAACGCGACGTTCGTGACCCGCGAGGCAGCGCATTTTGGTGATGCCGCCCCTCGCGGATCGACCCTGTTCGCCGAGGACGAGGCGATTCTGATCTATCTGGAATTGCGCGGATACGACTTTCGTCCTGTCCGTGGCGGGGTTGAGTTTGGCGTCGCCATCGATCTTGAACTGACCAACGATGACGGCCGCACGATCTTTGAGCGCAAGAATTTCCAGGTCAGCCAGCTGCAGGCCCAGGAAGAGGCGTTTTCGCTGTTCTCCAGCGTCCGGTTGAAACTGGGCGGATTGACCGGGCCGCACACCGCAAAGCTGATCATACGCGACATCGTATCAGACCAGCAGACCGAGGTACCGCTGCTGTTTGAAATAGACGGCTGATCTGGTCTGGGGTTTGAACCCAACTGGCCCTAATTTCGATGCGGGCCTTGCTGCTCTAACCGTTCTGCGACGCGCGTGATTACCGAAGGGAAAGATCCATGAAGATGACGACGGAAGAGGCCTTTATCAAGGTCCTGCAAATGCATGGAATCGAGCATGCTTTCGGGATCATCGGATCGGCGATGATGCCGATTTCGGACCTCTTTCCCAAGGCAGGGATCACCTTTTGGGACTGTGCGCATGAATGCAACGCGGGCATGATGGCCGACGGCTATACACGCGCCACCGGCAAGATGTCGATGGCGATTGCCCAGAACGGGCCTGGCATCACCAACTTTGTGACGCCGATCAAGACTGCGTATTGGAACCATACACCGCTGTTGCTGGTTACACCGCAGGCCGCCAACAAGACCATCGGGCAGGGCGGGTTCCAGGAAGTCGAGCAGATGGCCCTGTTCAAGGACATGGTCTGCTATCAGGAAGAGGTACGCGACCCCACGCGGATCGCCGAGGTGCTGAACCGGGTAATCGAAAAGGCCTTCCGCGGTTCCGCACCTGCCCAAATCAACGTGCCGCGCGACTATTGGACTCAGGTTGTCGACATCGATCTGCCTCAGATCGTACGGCTGGAACGTCAGGGCGGGGGCGAGTCGTCCGTGGCCGAGGCCGCAAAGCTGCTGTCGGACGCGAAGTTCCCGGTGATCCTGTCGGGCGCAGGCGTTGTTCTGTCCGGCGCGATCCCCGAGACCGCCGCGCTGGCCGAGCGGCTGGATGCCCCGGTCTGTTGCGGAGGCCAGGAGGGCGTCGTAATCCGCATAGCTCATCTCGACCGGGGCGATGGGGGGTGGGCGCG
>CAYWND010000227.1:0-5218 GCA_964459085.1 uncultured Oceanibium sp.
CGCAAGTGCTGTCGATGCGCGAATCCGGGTACGTGCATATGGCGCGGCTGTCCGGCGCATCGACAGGGCACATCATGTTCCGCGAGATGCTGCCGAACCTGGTGCCCTACCTCTTCGGATCGTTCATCGCCAACGTGACCACCTCGATCGTGACCGCCGTGGGGCTGGAGGTTCTGGGCCTTGGCCCGCAACGCATCCCGACCCTTGGCCGCACGATCTACGAGGCGATCAACGCCGGCGCCCTGATCCAAAACCTGTGGTGGTGGTGGGGCATCCCCACGATTCTGCTGGCGCTGATGTTCATCGGCCTTCTGTTGATCAACCTGGGCCTTGACGAGATCTCGAACCCGCGCCTGAGGAAGCTGTCATGAGCCGGTTCCAGCGCAGAGGGCAGCGCCTGCCCGAGGGGCGCGCGAAAGCGCCCGCCTGTGGGGCGGGCGGGCGCTGCCCGGCGGTGCCCGCCGGGCGAAAGAGTGTACAGCAATCGACGGGAGGCCACCCATGACCACCCCCATCCTGACCCTCAAACACGTCTCGATCGACTTTCCCACGCCCGCGGGCCTGGTGCATGCGGTCAAGGATCTCAGCCTGACCATCGATCCCGGCCGCAAGGTCGGCTTCATCGGCGAAAGCGGCTCGGGCAAGACCACGACCGCGCTGGCGATCATGCGCATGCTGGCGGACCCCGGCCGCGTCGCCCAGGGCGAGATCCGGCTGGGCACGGCGCAAACCGACATGCTGGCGCTCTCGGATGAAGAGATGCGCAGATCCCGCCTCTCGCGGGTGTCCTACATTCCCCAGGGCGCGATGAACTCGCTCAACCCGGTGATGCGGGTCGAAAACCAGATGTGGGACGCGGTTGTCGCCCACGAAGGCAAGACAGACCTGGACGACTTGCAATCCCGGTCCGACACGGCGCTTGAAAGCGTCGGCCTGCCCGCCCGCGTTGGCCGCCTCTATCCGCACGAACTGTCGGGCGGCATGAAGCAGCGTGTCTGCATCGCCCTGGGCGTGATCCTGACGCCCGAACTGATCATCGCCGACGAACCAACCAGCGCGCTAGATGTCGTCACCCAGCGCCACGTCATGCAGACCCTGACCGCTGTGCAGGCCAAGATCGGCTGCGGCCTGATCCTGATCGGTCACGACATGGGGCTGATGGCGCAATCGGTCGATGAACTGGCCGTGCTCAAGGATGGCGAACTGGTCGAACACGGGCCCACCCGCCAGATCATCGAGGCCCCCCAGCACCCCTATACGCGCGAATTGATCTCGTCTGTGCCGCTGGTCGGCGGCGAAAGCTTCCTGTCGCCCGCCATCGGCGCTCCGGCCAGCCAGAAGACATCCGACGCGCCCCTGCTCGAGTTTCGCGACGTCTCGAAAACCTACGGATCGGTCACGGCCCTGCACCCGATGTCGTTTGCACTGCACGGCGACACGCCGCAGATCATCTCGATCGTCGGCCAGTCCGGGTCGGGCAAATCGACCATGGGCTCGCTGATGCTGGGCTTCAACCCGCCCTCTACGGGTCAGGTCCTGTTCGAGGGGCAGGATATCTCGCGCCTCTCGGCCTCGGGCTCGCTGACCTTCCGCAAGGACATCCAGGCGGTGTTTCAGGACCCCTATGCGTGCTTCAACCCCTTCTACCGGGTCGATCACGCGCTGAAGTTTCCGTTCAAACGCTTTGGCCTGGCCCAGTCCGACGCGCACACGCAGGACAAGATGGAAGAGGCCTGCCGCGCCGTCGGCCTCGACCCATCGCTGATCCTGCGCCGCTATCCGCACCAGCTGTCAGGCGGGCAACGCCAGCGCCTGATCGTGGCCCGCGCCCTGATGCTCAGCCCCAAGCTCCTGATCGCGGACGAACCGGTGTCCATGGTCGACGCCTCGCTGCGCGCAACGATCCTGAAAAACATCTACGATCTCAAGGACAAGTACGGGATCTCGATCCTCTACATCACCCATGACCTGGCCACCGCCTACCACGTCAGCGACTATGTCATGGTGCTCTATCAGGGCCACATCGCCGAGGCCGGACCGCCCAAAGAGGTCATCGGCGATCCCCAGCACCCCTATACGCAGCTTTTGATCGACTCGATCCCCTGGCCTGACATGAACCGCCCCTGGGGCACGACCCGCACGGCCGAGGAAGACGCCGCCGCCCTGGACCAGATCGCCGCTGCCCGCCAGACCGTGTTCCGCGGCGGCATCGACGGGTTCGATCTGCAAACCGCATGACGCACGACCGGCGCTTCACGGCCGAAAAGATCGGCAAACGCATCGCGCTGGCCCGCGCGATGGAACAGCGCGCCGCCCTGCCGCTGCAACCGTTCCGCTACCTCTCGCTGCCCGACGCGCGGACCGACCCGCCCCTGGGCGCGGATGCCTCCGGGTGGGAGGTGATCCCCTGGAACACCTACTGGCAGGGGCAGAACCAGAACTACCTGCTGCAATCCTCCTTCACCATTCCCGCAGGCTGGGCCGAGGGGCAGATCGCGCTCTACCTGCCCATGGGCGAGGCGGGGGACATCTTCACCCACCCTGAATCGCTGGTCTATATCGATGGCGAACCCTTTGCCTCGTCTGACCGCTACCACCACACGATCTATCTGCCCGAGCACCTGGCCGATGGCCTGCCCCACCGGCTGGAGCTGCACGGCTGGACCGGTCTCACCGGCTGGCCCCCCGATCCGCAGGACCCCTCGCGGCTGTTCATGAAACCCTGCGCAATCGTGGATGTGGACGAACCCACCCGCGATTTCCTCATCCATGCGCAGGTCGCGCTCGAGGTCGCGAACCACCTCGACGACACCCGCCCCGAAAAGCACCACATCCTCTCGGCACTGGATCAGGCATTTTTGCGCCTCGACACCCGCGATCCCATGGGCGATGACTTCTACCGCTCGATCGCGCCGGCCACGCAGGCCCTGACGGACGGCCTGTCGCACGCAGGCGCGCCGCTCGACGTCACACTGCACGCCATCGGCCACGCGCATATGGACATCGCCTATCTCTGGCCCATCGACCAGATCCGGCGCAAGAACGCCCGGACCTATTCCAACGTCCTGCGCCTGATGGAACGGTTCCCCGACTACACGTTCTCGCACTCGCAACCGCAGCTTTACGACTACACCCGCCGTGACTACCCCGAGATCTTCGAGGCCATCAAGCAGCGCGTCGCCCAGGGCCGGTGGGAGGTCATGGGCGGCATGTGGGTCGAACCCGACACCAATATCCCCGGCGGCGAGTCACTGGTCCGCCAGCTTCTGCTGGGCCGCGGCTTCTTTGCCGAACATTTTGGCGATGCGGAAACCCCGGTCCTGTGGCTTCCGGATGTCTTCGGGCTCAGCTGGTGCCTGCCACAACTGATCCAGCAGGCCGGACTGAAATGGGTGCTGTCGAACAAGTTCTCGTGGAATCAGTACAACCGCATGACCGCTTCGACCACCTGGTGGCAGGGCATCGACGGCACCAGGGTCCTGACCCATTTCCTGACCACCCCGCGCACGGTCCAGCACCTGCCGTTTCCCACCAACTACAAATCCGATCTGTCCGCGGCCGAGGTGATCGGCACGTGGGAGCAGTCCACCGTCAAGGAACACATCAGGGATCTGCCGATCGCCTATGGCTATGGCGACGGCGGCGGCGGGCCCACCGGCCCCCTGATCCGCCGGGCCGAGGTGTTTCGCGATATGCCCGGCGCACCGCACGTGGAATACTCCACCGCCCGCGCGTTCTTCGAAGCGATCGAGCCCAGCGCCGACCAGCTGACCACCTGGAATGGCGAGCTTTATCTCGAAGGTCATCGCGGCGTGCTGACCTCGCAGGCCTGGATCAAAAAGGCGAACCGCCGGGCCGAGGCGCAGTTGCACGAGGCCGAATTCATCGCGGCCCTGGGCCTGGTCGAAGGCCATGACGACCTGCCCTTCGATCTGCTGACCCAGGCCTGGAAACTGCTCTGCCTCAACCAGTTCCACGACATTCTGCCAGGCACCTCGGTCACCGAGGTTTTCGCCGACGCCCGCCGCGACTTCGACCGCATCCGTGCGCTGGTGCAAGAGTTCGAGACCGCGGCCCTCGCGCGCCTGTCCACCGGCCAGGACGGAACGGCCGTGGTCAACCCGCTGCCCTTTGCCGCCGACCGACAGATCATCGTCGACACCCGCGCAACGCCCGAATTGCCGGATGGCCCCAAACAGCAGGTCGCAGGCGGTACGCTGGTGCAGATGAACGATCTGCAGCCCTACTCGGTGGTGCCGCTCAGGGCCGACACGCCCAAGGGTTCGCTGTCCGCGACCCGCTCGCGCACCGGCGCGGTCCTGGAAAACGATCTGGTCCGCTACGAGTTTGACGACCAGGCGCAGCTTGTCCGCGCCTATGACAAGGCGGCGGATCGCGAGATCCTGAAACCCGGCGAGATCGGCAACCGCCTTCAGGTGTTCGAGGATCGCCCGCTCAGTTGGGACGCCTGGGACATCGACAGCTTTTTCGAAGATCGGGGCGAGGTCATAGACGGCCTGACCCGGTTCGAGCTGACCGAAACCGGCCCCCTGCGCGCCGCGCTGGACATTCACCACGCCTACCGCTCCAGCCGCATCCGCCAGACGGTCTATCTGCGCCCCGGCTCCAAGCGTCTGGATTTCGCGACCGAGGTCGACTGGCACGAAACCCACCTTCTGCTGAAGGTGGCCTTTCCCGTCGCCATCCTGGCCCCCCAGGCCACCTACGAGATCCAATGGGGCAGTGTCGAACGCCCGACCCATCGCAACACCTCGTGGGATTATGCGAAATTCGAGGTCCCGGCCCAGAAATGGGCCGACCTGTCCGAGGGCGACTATGGCGTGGCGCTGCTGAACGACTGCAAATACGGCTATGACATCCGCGAGGACGTGATGCGCCTCAGCCTGATCAAATCCGCCACCATGCCCGATGCCCAGGCCGATCAGGGACGCCACGCCTTTACCTACGCCCTGCTGCCGCATGCCGGCGACTGGCGCGGCGGCGTCATCCCCGAGGCGTATGCGCTCAACACGCCCCTGCGCGCCCGCGCCATGTCCCTGCCCGATCACCTGGCAACCGGCTCGCCCTTTGCCACGCCGCAAACCCCGGGCGCCATCCTCGAGACGATCAAGCCGTCCGAGGATCGCCGCGCCATCATCCTGCGGCTCTGGGACGCCCACCGCACCCGCGGCCCCCGCACCATCGCGCTCGACCGCAG
>CAYWND010000228.1:0-5199 GCA_964459085.1 uncultured Oceanibium sp.
CCTACCTGTGCAAACGGCACAGCCTGTCCTTTTGCCAGAACCTCGGCGTCATGGTCGAGGCCGGCATGTCAAGCGTCGAAGGCATCGCCGCAGCCGAAGCCAGCCAGCCCATCGCCGCGTGGCGCGACCAGTTGCGCACCGCACGCACCGACATCGAGGCGGGCAGCAGTCTGTCGTCGGCGATTGCGCGCATCGACTTTCTGGACCCCATGGCTAAGTCGCTGATCACGGCAGGTGATGAAACCGACCAGTTGGGCGCGATGCTGCGCGCCGCCGCCGAGGCGATGCAGGCCGAAACCCAGACCACCCTCAAGCGTGCGCTGTCGCTGCTGACGCCTGCGCTGACGCTGATCATTGGTGCACTGGTCGGCGTGCTGATCGTTTCGACGATCACGGCGATCCTGGACCTCAATGATATCGCGTTCTGAACCCTCGGGCCCCCGTGCCGGGGTCACCCTGTTAGAGACGATGGTGTCCCTGGCGATCCTGTCGCTCGTGCTGGCAGTGGCGGCGACGGCCGTGCGTCCACCCTCTCCGTGGTTGCAGGAGCAGGCTGCCATCGCCGAACTGACCCGACGGGCACAGGAAACGCGCCTGCGCGCGATCACCGAAACGCTTGCCCTTGTAATGGTGACCGATGCGCTGTGCCCCGACGCGCCGCCGCCCACCTTCTTTGCAGACGGATCTGCCACCGGCGGGCCCTTGTGCGTGGGCTCGCAGGAGCTGGCCATTCGCCCGTTCACCGGGGCGATCGGGGTGGCGCCATGAACCGGCGGTCGGGATACAGCATCCTCGAAGTGCTGGTGGCCTTTGCAGTGATGAGCTTGACGCTCGCGGTACTGGTGCCCGGCCAGACTACTCTTCTGGCTCGCGCATCCGGCGCGGCAGAGCAGACCCTTGCCTATGACCTTGCGCTGTCCCGGCTCGAAGAAGAGCGGGTACTGGGCCGATGGCAGCCACTCGAAATCTATCGCGAATGGCGCATCGACACTGAGGTACGCGACGCCGCGAACGCACGCACCGTCACCGTTTCGGTGATCGCGGGAAACGGCCGCACCCTTGCGCGCGTCAACCGCACCACAGCCGTTTCAGATGTTGAATAGCGCGCCCCGCGGGTCACGGGCAGGCCTGTCGCTGCTCGAACTGTTGGTGGCGCTGTCCCTGCTGGCGCTGATCGCGGCGGGGCTGGCGGGGGCGTTTGGCGTGGGCGTGCAGGTCTTTGACCGCGCCCAAGACCTGGATACCCATCACGAGGAACTTTCCGCCCGCCGACAGCTGCGCAGCGCCTTGGCGCAGGCCCTGCCCGCAAGCCGCATAACGCCCTTTCCGAACAGCTTTCTGGGCACAGCGGACAGCATGACCTTTACCAGCCTTCAGGAAACCCCGTTTGCATCGCAGGCTTCGGCCTTGCGCATCGAGGTCTTCTGGACCGCATCCACGCTTGCCATGACAGTCGACGCCATCGCCGATGACGGCACGGTACAGGACAGATGGGATCACGTGCTTTCGCGGAACATCACGGATGTGGCGTTCAGCTATCTGGACTCCAGCGGCGACACGGCCCGATGGCAAAGCATTTGGAACGGACGCGCCGACCTGCCCGCCTTGATCCGCATCACCGGAACGGGCGGTGCGCCCGAATGGGTTGATTTCGTCGTCGGCCCGCGCCTGTGATGCTCAATAGCTCAGGTCAGAGTCTTCGCCGCTGCCCCCTTGCGCGCCATCCCGCCCGAGAGTGCGGATGGTAAAGCTGCCATCGTCTCCGGGCGGTTCGTAAAGGTAGTCGCGACCCCAAGGGTCCACGAGCGCCTCGCCGGTTGGCATGTAAGGGCCATTCCAGTCGGCATCCCCCGCCGGGCGCGTCATCAGCACCGACAACCCCTCGGCCTCGGATGGGTAGCGACCGGTATCCACGTAAAATAACTGCACCGCGCTGGCGAGGTTGTTGATCTGCAAATCCGCTGTCTCGCTCTTGGCAGTGCCAAGATAGCCAATGACGCGCGGACCCACGACTGCCGCGATCAGAGCGATAATCGACAATACGATCAGAACTTCGAGGATCGTCGCACCCGTCTGGTGACCCCACCTGATATCCCGATGTGTTTTCATCTCAATTCCCCAACCAGACAGCCCACGTACTGAGACAAAGAAACGGGCCAAAGGCAATGCCGGTACCCGAGATTTCACCGATTCTTTCGCCCCGTAAAAGGGTGATTGCCAGCATCGCCGCAATCGCCCCAAGCGACGCAAAAAGCGTGACGTGGATCGGTCCGACGGGACCCAACCACGCACCTATGCCCGCCATCAGCTTGACATCCCCAAGGCCAAGCGCCTCGCGCCCCAGCGTGCGCCGCGCGCCTTCCCGAACGACAAGAAAAAGTGCCGCCCAAGCGACCGCGCCTGCGATGGCCCAAAGCCAATCCAGCCCCAGCAAGACGCCCGTGGCCACAAGAACGGCGGCGGCCATATCCGGCACCTCGAAAACCGCGATGTCACGGCAACTGGTCCAGATCAGCAGCATCGCAAGGATCGCGCCAGCCCCCGAAACGACACCGCCCGCGCCCCACCAGACAAGCGCGTAAATTGCAATGTGGACCGCAACCAGCAACAGGTGTTTAACTCGCTCCATGAGGCGGACTAACATCTTGGCATCTGGCCGCAAACAGGGATTCGCCCTGATCGTCGTGCTGTTCTCGCTCGCGGTTCTGGCCGTATTGTTTTCCACCGCCTCCACCCGGACGCTGGCCAGCCTGCAATTCAACCAGGCCGAAATCGTAGCCGCCGAGCGGTTGGAGGCACAGGTGCAGATCCTCGATGCGTTGCGCGTTCTGGGCCGACCCGAGGGCGACACGTTCACCTGGGCGGGTCGCACAGTCCAGCTGCAATCGACAGGGGGCCTGATCGACCTGAACACGGCGACGCCTGAATTGCTGGAACGGTTCTTGATCGGGTTCGACCTGACGGCCTCCGAACGGGCCGCGGCCCTTGCGTCCTATCGCAATTGGCGTCGTCAGGGTCTGCGCCTACAACGCGTATCCGACTTTGCCAGAATCACCGGGGTGGCACCGGACCGCATGGCCAATATCGAGGCGCTTTCCACCGTGCACTCGGGCCGCAGTACGCTGTCCGCCGATCAGGCTCCGATGGCGCTGCTGATGCACCTGACCGGACAAACCGGGGACCGCGATGCTCTTGTTGCGCTGTTGCCGGCGGAGACGCTGGGTCCTGCCACCAGTGCCAGCGTCGCGCTATTCGATGGTGCGCGGCGCATCGGTGTCGTGGCTTTTGGCCCAGGGCCGGGCCAACACAGGATACTGACTCTCAACTGAGGTCGAGACGGTGGATTTCCGCCTCTGTCGTCACCCCGCGCGTGACCAGGTCCTTCGCGCTCTGGCGCAAGGTGGTGAACTGGCGCAGGGGAGAGGTAGCAGGGATCTGCGCCGCACTTTGCACGCGGGCCAGATCGTTTGCCGCTTCGGCAGGTACCGGCATCAACTCGGTCACGACCGCACGGCCCCTGTAGCCCGTCTGGTTACAGGCCCCGCAACCTTCGCCTCTGCAGGCATCACAGCTGCGCCGTACCAACCGCTGCGACATCACTCCGCGCAGCGCCGCACTGAGCAGATAGTTGGGCACCCCGAGGTCCAGCAACCTGTCCACCGCTGTCAGGCTGTCATTGGTGTGCACGGTCGACAGAACGAGGCGACCCACGAGTGCGGCCCGCACGGCGATCTCGGCGGTTTCCTGATCGCGGATTTCGCCGATGAGGATGGTGTCAGGGTCCTGACGCAAAATTGCACGCAAGGTACGTGCAAAGGTCATGTCGATCTCTGGACGGACCTGCACCTGCGTCACGCCGGGCACGGCATATTCGACGGGGTCCTCTACCGTGACGACTTTGCGCGCGTCGGTGGCCAGTTCCGCCAACGCCGTGTAGAGGGTTGTCGTCTTGCCTGACCCCGTCGGACCGGCCACGAGGAAGATACCACTCGCTTGACCGAGGATCGCGCGGATGCCGTCGCGCACATTGTCCTGAAACCCCAGAGCGGCCCAATCCAGCGCCACCGCCTCGCGGTCCAAAATCCGCACAACCACGCTTTCGCCGTTCTGCGTCGGCAGCGTGGAAAGACGCAGATCGACATTGCGCCCCATCACGGCGATGCGTGCCCGCCCGTCCTGCGGACGCCGCTTTTCCGAGATGTTCAGGTCGGCCATCACCTTCAGTCGCGAGGTGATCATGGCAAGGTCCTCGGTGCTCAGCGCTCTGGCCACACGCAGGACACCGTCGACACGAAAGCGCACGCGCCCCGTCCCCTCCAGCGCCTCGATATGCACGTCCGAGGCGCGTTCGGCCACCGCCTGCCCCAACAGATCGTTGGTCAATGCGATGATCGGCCCCTCGTTGCTGAGGAACCGCAGACGCTCCACATCGCTGGTTGCATCCGCATCCACCTCGCCTGTCGTATCGAGCGCCCGCGCGATGCTTTGGCGGACGGTGGTACGGGCACAGATGGCCGGACGAACCGGTTGCCCGAGATGGAATGAAATCGAACTCATAACGTCCGCGCCGCGGGGGTTAGACGTGGCAAAGGTAATCGACCCGTCGTCGTTCTCGGCCACCGGGATCGCTTCTACCCGCTCGAGGAACGCACGGTCCAGTTGCACGGATTTCAGCAAAACGGGGTCCACATCGGCCGCCGACACGAAAGGAAGGCCCAGCCAATCGGCCACGTGGCTATAGATCTGCGCCTCCGACGCCAGGCCAAGTTCCAGCAATGTCCTTTCCAGAACTGCCCCGGTTCCAAGGGCGGCTTTCAGTGCACGATCAGCCGCCGCGCGCTTGAGCACACCGCTCGCAACCAGTCCTTCCGCTAGGTCTGAGTCATTAAAATCACTCAAGCCACGAATTTGAACCATTGCGGGAAACATCCTGTCTTTGTCTACTGATATCGGATATATAACGGCAAAAGGCCCCCACACAAACGCGAACCAGAGGGGCTGGCAGGTGGAATGAGCAGAATCAACGCCTCTTTGCCGGAGACGGGAACTTCACAGTTGCTGTCCAATGCTATCCCGGACTGGGTGGCGGCCCTGTTTCTGGGCCGACCAATGGCGCGCGCGCTTCGTTTCGACCGCGTCGAGAAACTGACGCGGGGGCGTGGTGACCTTATCGCACCTGCGTCTTGGCTGACCGCAGAC
>CAYWND010000229.1:0-5197 GCA_964459085.1 uncultured Oceanibium sp.
CTTGCCGGCGGGCACCTGCAGCTTCATCTTGCCCGCAACTTTCTTGGCCATGATGGCCTCCTCTCTTCCACGGCGTCGGGGCGCGTCCCCTTGGCCTTGCTCATGGTGTGGTCCGGTCCGCACGACGCGTCGCGCTCGCCTCCCACAGGTTCAGGGCATCCTGCCCCGCTTCGCATCAGGTCTGCTTGGCGACCTGCGTGAATTCCAGCTCGACCGGGGTTGCCCGGCCGAAGATCGACACCGTCACTTTCAGGCGCTGATGCTCTTCGTCGACGTCCTCGACCATGCCGGCGAAGCCCTCGAACGGCCCGTCGGTCACGTTCACCTGTTCGCCCACGTCGAAGGAGATCAGGCTGCGCGGACGCTCCACGCCTTCCTCAACCTGGTTCAGGATCGCGTTCACCTCGGCATCGCGCATCGGCACCGGCTTGCCCTGCGGCCCCAGGAACCCGGTCACCCGGTTGGTGTCCTTGATCAGGTGATAGGCCCGGTCCGACATCTCCATCTGCACCAGCACATAGCCCGGCATGAACCGCCGCTCGGTCTGCACCTTCTTGCCGCGGCGCACCTCGATGACCTCTTCGGTCGGCACCAGCACCTGCAAAATCTCTTCGTCCAGCTGGTTCTGCACCACCTGGTCACGGATCGATTCCGCCACCTTCTTCTCGAAGTTTGAAAGCACGCTCACCGCGTACCACCGTGCCGCCATCATCGCCTCAATTCTCAATCTGTTCGGCGGACTGTGCCAAGTCCTTGATTTTGCGCCCTTATCCAGCCCCGGACGAACAAAAGAGAGCGCGCAACCGAATCGATGCACGCCCGTGTCCTGTCAAGGGATGTGTGCGTTTACTCGCAGCGGCCCAGCGATGCAAGACCAGCACCCAAAAAAAGGCCCCGGCGGAAACCGGGGCCCGTCCTTTGATATGGGGCGCGCGGTCAGCCGCGCTTGCGGCGTGCCAGGCCCAGCAGCGCCACGCCACCCACCAGCATCGGCAGACCGCCCGGAACCGGCACCTCGGCCACATTCAGCGGCTCGTCCAGCCAGGCCGAGATGTTGCGCAGGAACTCGGGCTCGGTGGGATTGGACAGCCTGAAAAGATCGACGCTGGTGATCACCAGAACTTCGCCCGAACCAACGGAATAGAGGCTGGCGATCCCGTTTGACACGATCACTTCCGCGTTCGCCGCCGGGTCCAGGATGCTGCCGCAGCCGTGATTGACACCGCCGACCCCCGCGCCCAGCGGATTGGTCGCACTCGCCACCCCGGTCGAGTTGTCGCACGTGTTGGTGATCGTTGCGCCAATGATGGTCTCGATCTGGGCGTTAAAACTCGACCAGTTGCTGTTGTCGGTGATGATCACGGCCTTCTTGCCGCTCTCGATAAAGCTGCGGACATTGGCCGCCTCGGCCGCCGTGAACACACCACCGTTGAAGTTCCCGTTGATATGCGCGTTCACCCAGACTGCGTCCATTCCCGCGAAATCGGCGGGATCGTCGAAATCCGCGACCGTCGTGATCGTATGTGCCGCATCGAACACCGAATTGAAGTCGGTGTTGCCCGGATTGAAGTTGTTGAAGGTCGTATCCGAGCCCGGCGCCGAGATATCGGTCAGGACCGTCGCCGCCGCCACCGGCGTGGCAAACGCCGACACCGCCAGCATCGCTGTCGCCGCAAACGACCTTAGGATTGAGTGGGACCGGCCTCTGGCGCGGGTACGAGAGGTCTGGATCTTGTTTGTCATCACGATTGCTTACCGTTTCAGCTACTGCACAAATTCTTCTCCGGCAGCATACGGCCCGCCACCCCCCGCCACCAGCGAGCCGCGATCGGATGGACGAGTGGTTAACCTTCTGTTAATAATAGGAAATCAGGCGCGGTGACGCCCGATCATATCAGGATGTTTGATTGTCTCTGTGATGCCCGATTTCGGGCAAATCCGCCGCAATTCGCGGCGCCTTCAACCCGGCGTCAGGATGCCATCGAGATGAACGCTTCCAGCCCCAGCCGGATGATCTGGTCGACGATGAAGAAAAAGGTCGCCGCCAGCGCGCTCAGCGCAAACACCATGGCGGTGGTCAGCAGCGTCTCGCGCCGCGTCGGCCACACGACCTTCGAGACTTCGGACCGGACCTGCTGAATGAACTGAAACGGGTTCGCCATGTGCTTTGACCTTGCTGAGACTGGCAGCCAGATAATCCGACCGGCCCGACAATGCAAGGGACCGATGCACCCGCCCTACAGATACGCCAGATAGTAGCGGTTCCAGTCATAGCGCTCCAGATGCGTGGAATAGGCAGGAATCGGGCGGGTGTCATAGCCGCCCTCGCCCCGTTTCATCAGCGCGATCTTGTATCCGTGACCGGTCAACAGATCCCAGTGCGCACGGAACCGGTCGCCATAAAGCTGCGGCAGGCCAAACTCGAACGACAGCGCCTGGATCCGCTTTTGCGCCAGCAACTCTTGCGCGCCCTTCAGGATGCTCAGCTCGTGCCCCTCGGCGTCCAGCTTCAGATAGTCGATCTGCGCGATGCCCCGCTCCCGGCAATAGGCATCCAGCGTTTCGACCCGAACGGTCGCGCTGGACCGCAACTCGCGGACCTCGTGGGTCAGGTTCGCCCGATCACCGCTCAGCGTGGCCAGGGCGCTGGCCGGGTCGTTCTCTTCGAAATGCAGCACCGCCTCGCCGGTCTCTGCCCCCAGCGCGCAGGCATTCAGCACATAGTCCCGGTCCGGCGCCACGCCCTCCAGCACCCGGCCCAGGATCTCGCGCGCCTTGTCCAGCGGCTCGAACAGATGCAGATCCCCGACCCGCCGCCCGGCATACATCAACAGCGCCGCACTCCAGTGCCCGCGGTTGGCGCCGACATCCATCACCACGCCGCCGCGCAGGTACTTTTCGATCGGATGCACCTCGGTCAACATCAGCTTTAGGATCTGGAACCGGTGGTGCCGCAGGAAATCGGTCCCCAGTATCTCTGACATCGTCCGCCCTTTCGCCGCCGCGCCCGCGCAATTGCGCGCGACCCGTGATAGGGCGCGCGCAGCCCCGATGGCAAGCCCGCTGCAAACCCCGGTCCTGCCACGGCATTAGGGCCGCCCCAGCCGGGCGGCCCCACGGCCATGGGGGGCCGCTATAATCAGGCCGCCGCGTCTTCGCGCAGGGCCACGTTCAGCATGCCCTCGATCCCCAACGACGCGAACAGGCCCTCGGTGACCTCGGCAAGATGGGTGTTATAGCCCTCGACCGCAGCCCCCATGCCGATCGTGTCCACCGTGGTGCGGAAGGGCCGCGCGCCGTGGGGCTGGGCAATCACCCCGACCACCGCATCCGCGACCAGTTGCGGGTCCTGCTGGGGATTGTCGGCCAGGAACGCCTCGAACCCCTTCAGCGTCTCGGCCGGTGCCGCTGCCATCGGGCCATAGCTTGCATCCCGCGACCCGTCGGCGGGGTGCATCAGGTTGGCCATGAACCCGGTCGGAAAGCCGCCCGGTTCGACCAGCACCATCTCGACCCCAAACCCCGACAGCTCGGCGCGATAGTTTTCGGTCATCGCCTCCAGCGCCCATTTCGACGCGTTATAAGGCCCATAGAACGGCAGCGCGACGCGGCCCAGCAGGCTCGAGATCTGCACGATCACGCCCTTGCCCCGCGCCCGCATCGCCGGGGCCACGGCCCGGATCATGCGCTGCACGCCAAAGACATTGATCTCGAACAGCGCCCGGAAATCCTCGGGCGTGAACGCCTCCTGCAGGCCGTGCACACCAATCCCAGCATTGTTGATCAACACATCGATCTGGCCCAACCTTGCCGTCGCCTCGGCCACACCGGCATCCACGCTGGCGGTGTCGGTCACGTCGATCTCGACCACATCCACGCCCAGCGCGGCCAGGCGCGCCGCCACATCCGCATTGCGCCCGGCAATGTCCCGCATGGACCCCGCAACCCTGTGCCCGGCGGCCAGCAGATCCCGCACGATCAATTCGCCAAATCCGCTGCCTGCACCCGTGATGAGTATATTCATTGTCTCTCTCCTTTGGTCCGGCGGCCCCTGCCGCCCGGTGATGCGACCAGATTTAGAGACTTCACGATTTCAGAACAGACATCTAATATTGAACCCATGGTTCAGGAAATCAGAACGCTCAGCTTCCCCGCCCTGGTCAGCTTTGCCACCGTGGTGCGCACCGGCGGCATCACCGCGGCCGCGCGCGAGCTGGGCCTGGCCAAATCCGCCGTCAGCCGCCACATCGCCCAGCTCGAGGACCGCTACGACATCCGACTGTTCGAACGCGGTGCACGCTCCATCCGTCTGACGCTTGCGGGCCGACACCTGCATGATCGCGTCGCCTCGCTGCTGGGCGAGGCGCAGATGCTCGACGAGGTGGCGCGCAGCGAAAGCGGCGCCATCACCGGCCCGGTGCGCATGACCTCGACGGTGGATTTCGGCACCGTTCTCGCCCGCGAGCTGTTGCCCCGGATCCGCCGCCGCCACCCTGGGATCAGCGTTATTCTGCGCCCGTCCTACGATTTCGAGGATCTGCAGGACCCCGGCATCGACATTGCGGTGCGCGTGGGCAACATCGCCGATGACCGCCTTGTCGTGCGCCCCGTGGGCAGCTTCCGCCGGGTCCTGGTCGCCAGCCCCGACATCGCCGCTGCCCACGCCGTTGAAACCCCTCAGGACCTCGCCCACGTTCCCTGCCTGGTGTTTCGCGGCGACAGCACCTCGGCGACCTGGCGCTTTGCCGCGCCTCAGCCGGTACAGGTGCAGGTCTCGGGGCCCTTGGCCGTGCGCAGCTTCCCGGCGCTTCTGGGTCTTGCCATCGACGGACACGGCTTTGCCTTCCTGCCCGAATTCACCGCGCGTTCGGCACTGGCCGAGGGCCAACTGGTCCGCATCCTGCCGGACGCCACCCCGCCCGACACACCCGTCTACCTGACCTACCGCCCCGGTGTCCGCCGCATCTCGCGCGTGGCCGCAGCCCTCGACATCGCGGCCGAGGTCATCCCCGACCTGCTCGCCCCCTGAGGCCTGCCCGCCCAAAAGGCACACCCCTCCACCGGACGCCACCAGCCCCACATCGCCGTAAAAAACCCGCCCTTCCATTGTCTTCAAATATCCCCGCCGGAGGCCAACAGCGTCTGCCACCAAGTAAAATGGGTCCGGTCAACAGCGCGACCTTCGGGTCAAAGCCGC
>CAYWND010000230.1:0-5196 GCA_964459085.1 uncultured Oceanibium sp.
TGTTCGATGAGGAAGCACTGCGCGGCGGTGGCGGTACTGAAGCCACACCGTTGGTGCGCCGGGAGCCGACTGGCCATGGCCGTTACGCCGGATCCGGAACGGGGTCAGTCACGTCAGCCGACCTTCGGGCTTTGGCCCGTGGCCCTGCGCGATGATTTACGCGCGGCGCTGGCTGCGGGGACACGCAAGATCGTCGCCTGGACCGGGCCGCATGGCTGCGCGGCGGCGGAATTCGACACGGCCCCTTACGATCCCTTTTTCAACGTCAACACACCTGGCGATCTGGACACCGCCCGCGAAATGGCCGAGGCACACGGGTTATGAGGATCTATGGCATCACCGGTTGGAAGGATCAGGGAAAGACCACGCTGGTCGCGCGTCTGGTCGAGCGGTTCACGGCCTCGGGCCTGACCGTCTCGACGATCAAGCACGCCCATCACGCCTTTGACGTGGACCAGGAGGGTCGCGACAGCTGGCGCCACCGGCAGGCGGGCGCACACGAGGTGGTGCTGGCCTCGCGCAAGCGGGTGGCGATCATGCAAGAATTGCGCGGCGCGCCCGAACGCGAGCTGGACGATCTGCTGGCGCGGATCAGCACCGTCGATCTGGTGCTGGTCGAGGGCTACAAGGCCGCGCCGCACCGCAAGCTGGAGGTATACCGCGAGCCGCGACCGCAGCCTCCCCTGGCCCCCGAGATGCAGTCGATCCGGGCCCTGGCCGGTGATCCGGGGCAGCATGCGGTGAATGTGCCCGTGTTTGCGCTGGATGATGTGGCGGGCATCGCGGCGTTTATCCTGAACGATGCCGAGGCCGTGCGATGACTGGGGCGGACAAGTCGGGGCCGGGCAAACTGAAAAACGATTGCTTCGCCTTGCCGCCCGGCGTCGACTGGACCCCGGTGGACGAGGCGCTTCAGCGTCTCAGGGACAGCCTGTCTGTTGTGGCGGACACGACAACAGTGCCGGTGGCCGATGCCGGTGGGCGGATCCTGGCCGCGCCGGCCACCGCACAGCGGTCGAACCCGCCTTGCGCGAACGCCGCGGTAGATGGGTACGGTTTCACGCATGCCACGCTGCCCGCAGGGGACGAGGTGCGGTTGCCGGTGGTCGAGGGACGGGCGGCAGCCGGGGCACCCTATTCCGGCACCGTACCAGGCGGATCGGCACTGCGCATCCTGACCGGTGCGCCGCTGCCCCCGGGTGTCGATACCGTGGTGCTGGAAGAGGATACCGAACTGGACGACGGCGCGGTGCGCTTTGGCGCGGGCCTCAAACCTGGGGCCAACTGCCGCGCGGCGGGCGAGGATGTGCCCGAGGGCCAGCCGGTCCTGAGTGCCGGTCAGCGCATCCGCCCACAGGACATAGCGCTGCTGACCGCGCTGGGGGTCGATACCGTGCGCGTGCACAGGCCGCTGCGGGTGGGCGTTCTGTCCACGGGGGACGAGCTGGTGCGCAGCGGTGCGACCCCGGCCCCGCATCAGATCCACGATGCCAACCGCCCGATGCTGATCGAGATGCTGCGGCAATGGCAGATGGAACCGGTGGACCTGGGCCAGGCCGCAGACGATGCGGGCGACGTGCGCGCGCGGCTGGATCGGGGTGCGGGCATGGCGGATGCGATCCTGACGACCGGCGGCGCGTCCGCTGGGGACGAGGATCATATCTCGGCGGCACTTAGGGCGGCTGATGCGCTGACCACCTGGCGGATC
Source organism: uncultured Oceanibium sp. (assembly GCA_964459085.1). Classification (GTDB taxonomy): domain Bacteria; phylum Pseudomonadota; class Alphaproteobacteria; order Rhodobacterales; family Rhodobacteraceae; genus Halovulum. The sequence continues at coordinate 1,709 of CAYWND010000230.1, forward strand.
GCGGTCAAACCCGGCCGCCCGCTGGCGCTGGGTGTCTGGTCGGGCGCGCCGGTCTTTGGCCTGCCGGGGAACCCGGTTGCAGCCTTCGTCTGTGCGTTGATCTTTGCCCGGCCCGCGCTGGGCCTGCTGGCCGGGCAGGGGTGGCGGACCCCGCTGGGAACCCTGCGCCCGGCGGCGTTTTCCAAGCGCAAGAAACCGGGACGGCGCGAATATCTGCGCGCTCGGCTGAACGGCGATGGTGCGGTCGAGGTGTTCAAATCCGAGGGCTCGGGGCGGATTTCGGGGCTGTCGTGGGCCGACGGGCTGGCCGAGTTGCCGGACGGGGCGCTGGACGTCGAGCCTGGGACGCCGGTGCGCTATTTCCCGTTCTCGGATTTCGGACTTTGAATGGGGCCTTTACCACCCGTGCTGGGCTGCACACGGCGGGGTTTTATGCGGCGATGTTCGGCGCGCTGGGGGCGCTGTTGCCGTTCTGGCCTGTCTGGCTGGAAGATTGGGGGCTGAGCCCGGCCGAGGTCGGGCTCTATACCTCTCTTGGCGTTGCGGTTCGCGCGCTTGCCGGGCTGGCCTTTCCGGTTATTGCGGACCGGCTGGATCAGCGGCGGCTGACGGTATTTGTGCTCAGCCTGTTGGGTGCTGTCGTCTATGCAGCGCATGTGCTGATCGAGGATCGCGCGATGCTGCTGATTGCGACGCTGCTGACAGGTGCTGCGATCTCGGGGATCATGCCGCTGGGCGAGGCGTTGGGGACGGGCGCGGCCAAGGCCCGCGGGTTTCCCTATGCTCATCCGCGCGCGATCGGGTCGGTGGCGTTTCTGGTGGCCAATATCATCGTGGGCGTCATGATCGCCCGAACCGGCGCAGATGCGGCCCTGTGGTGGGCTGTCGCCCTACTGATCGCCACGGCGCTGCTGGGCCTGCGGCATCCGGGCGGGGGCACGCTGAAGGGGGTGAAGCCGCCCGCGATGTCCGAGATCTACCGCCTGCTGACCCAGCCGACCTTTGCGTTGTTCACAGCAGCGGCGGCGTTCAGCCTGTCCAGCCACGCGGTTTACTACGCCTATGGCTCGGTCCACTGGCGCAGCCTGGGGATCGGCGAGGGCGTGATCGGCGCGCTATGGGCGTTTTCCGTCGCGGTCGAGGTGGCGTTCATGCTGGCGCTGGGGCCGTGGCTGATTGCACGGCTGGGTCCGGTCGGCGCGCTGGCGGTCTCGGGTCTGGGCGGGATCCTGCGCTGGGGCGCGATGATGTTCGATCCGCCGCTATCGGTGCTGTGGCTGCTGCAGATGCTGCACACGGCCAGTTTCGTGGCCGGTCATCTGGGCGCGATTGCGTTCATCAGTGCCGCGGTGCCCGAGCGGTTCGGGGCCAGCGCGCAGGGCGCCTTTATGGGGCTTGCCGGGGGGCTGCTGACGGCGCTGGGCATGTCCCTTGCGGCGGTTGTCTATCCCGCATTCGGCGGGATGACCTACGGGATTGCTGTGGTGATGTCAGCGGCCGGTCTGGTGCTGGCCTTGCGCCTGGGCCATCGCTGGAACGGTCGCGAACTGCCGCTGTAGCGTCGGTCTCGTATCAGGGTGTGCGGTCCAGCGAGCCGCTGGCCTGGGCAATCAGGACAAACGCACGGCCGGTTCGTGTGTCGATCAGGTTCAGCAGATCCGCGTCGCTGGCCTCGGGCGCGATGCCCTGCAGCAGAGTGTCGAACTTGCGCTGGAAATGCAGGGCGGCGTCACGAAAGATCGCGTCTGCGCGCATCAGCGATTGCACGGTGCCAACGGCCTCGCGGTCCATGATGCCGGTGATCGGCAACAGCGCGGCGCGGGCCGCGCCGCCCTTGGCAAAGCTGCGCCAGTCGTCGGCCTCGGCCGGGGCCATCAGCAGATCGTCCATATAAAGTCCCTGATGCGCCATGTAGTTCAAACAATCCTCGGAGGCCTGCAGCAGCCGCGCGGTCTGGTGGCTTTGCAGCGCGCGGCGCAGCACAGCAAAGCCCGCGTGGTCCTGGGCATCCTGGGGGAAGTTCAGCGCGCGGATCGTATCTTCGAGGTCCAGCGGCGGCGCTGCACTATCCCCAAAGGGCAGCATCGGCTGGCCGGGGTCGGGTGCGGCCGCAGGTGCAGGTGATGGGTCTGGCGTTTGTGTTTCCGGTTCAAGCGGCGGCATAGGATCCGGCGTTTGCGAAAGCTCGGGCGCAGGCGCAGGGTCGCTGTCGGGCGCTGGGTCCCGGGGCATCGGTGGGACCTTGAGCGTGGCGACCTGCTCTTCCAGCTCGGCAATCCGGGTCTTAAGCGCGGCTTCCCGTTCGGTCAGCGTGCGGGCCCGCGCCGAGAGGCGCAGGAACATGGCCAGCAGGACAACCGGCGACAGCGCGATGACCCCCAGCGACAGCACGACGAGGATCAGCGCCAAACCCTCGGGCTGGCGCGTGCCAAGGTATCCCGCACCGTAGGCCAGGACCAGCCCGACCCAGACGGCGGCGCCGGCAATGGCCAGCCACCGCGCCCGGGCTGTGATGGTCGCCTTGGTTGTCAGTTTCGCCCCCGATCGTCGCCCTGTCAGACGTATTTGACCTCGAGTATCTCGTAATCGCGCTCGCCGCCGGGGGTCTTGACCTCGACGCTGTCGCCCTCTTCCTTGCCGATCAGTGCGCGCGCCAGCGGGGACTTGATGTTCAAAAGCCCGCTTTCGATATCCGCCTCTGCTTCGCCCACGATCTGGTAGGTCTTTTCTTCGTCCGTATCCTCGTCGACGATCTTGACCGTGGCCCCGAATTTGATTGCACCGGTCATGCGCGTGACGTCGATCACATCGGCGCGGCCGATGATCCCTTCGAGTTCCTTGATCCGGCCTTCGATATGGCTCTGCTGCTCGCGGGCGGCGTGATACTCGGCGTTCTCGGACAGATCGCCGTGCTCGCGCGCCTCGGCAATCGCCCGGATGACGTTCGGCCGGGCCTCGGACTTCAGCCGTTTCAACTCGGTGTCGAGTTTTGCGAAGCCCTGTTTCGTAAGCGGTATCTTTTCCACCTGATCCACCTTGCGGCTGAAATGCGATCAGGCCGCCCGATGCGGGCGGCCATGCGTTCAACGATAGGAATGTCTGAGAGGGGTTTCAAGCCACGACCTGCGCGGATCGCCCCGTGCCCGGAACTGGCTGCGCCCTGGCGTGCCCTGCCGCGAAGTCCGCATTGACGGCTAGGTCCGCCTTCACTACTCAGTTGCAGGATTTTGCGGCACGACAAAGAGAGGTTCGCCATGAGCGACGTGGAACGCGAGAGCATGGAATACGACGTGGTGATCGTCGGTGCGGGTCCTGCGGGCCTGTCCGCCGCGATCCGTCTGAAACAGCTTGACGCGGATCTCGACGTGGTCGTGCTGGAAAAAGGGTCCGAGGTCGGCGCACATATCCTGTCCGGGGCGGTGCTGGATCCCAGCGGGCTGGACGCGGTGATCCCCGATTGGAAGGAAAAGGGCGCGCCGCTGAATGTG
>CAYWND010000231.1:0-5195 GCA_964459085.1 uncultured Oceanibium sp.
CCAATACGTTGGTCTATGGGCCCGGCGGGTATCGGTTTACCGATTTCATCCGGATAGGGCTGCCGCTGAATATCTGCATCGGCATCCTTGCCAGCCTGCTGATCCCGGTTTTCTGGCCGCTTTAGTGCTGGCGCGCGCTCCCGCTGCGTGCGCGGGCCGATTGTCGGATCATTGCGTCCAGCCGGTCCAGAAAGCGGCTGCGATCCGCCTTGGAAAACGGCTGCCCGCCGCCGCCCACGCCAAGCGGATTTGCCGCGCGCAGATCGGCCATCAGGTCGCGCATGGCCAGTTGGTTGCCGATATTGGCCTGGGTGTAGGCCTCGCCATTGTGGCGGATCGCGCGGGCCCCGGCCTCGAGGCATCGGGCGGCCAGGGGAATATCGCCGGTGACGCAGATCTCGCCCGGGCCGATGCGCTCGGCGATCCAGATATCGGCCGCATCCGGTCCCTCGGGCACCGCGACGGTGGTCACCAGCGGATGGGGATTGGGCCGGATCCCGCCGTTCGAGACGACGAATACCTGCCATTTGTGGCGATCCGCCACGCGCAGCACCTCGGACTTGACCGGGCAGGCGTCGGCGTCGATGTAGATCTTGCTCATACCCGGTCCCTAGCGCGGCGCGCGCGGATCCGCAAACCCTGCTTGAAGCCCTTCGTCAGGGCGTTCTATAACGCCAGCGATCCGAACGAGACGACGAGGCACCCGATGGCAGGCCATTCCAAATGGGCAAACATCCAGCACCGCAAGGGGCGACAGGACGCCGCACGCTCGAAGCTGTTTTCCAAGCTGGCCAAGGAAATCACCGTGGCGGCCAAGATGGGCGACCCGGACCCGGACAAGAACCCGCGCCTGCGGCTGGCCGTCAAAGAGGCGAAATCGCAATCCGTGCCCAAGGACGTGATCGAACGCGCGATCAAGAAATCCCTTGGCGGTGATGCCGAAAACTATGACGAGATCCGGTACGAGGGTTACGGCCCCGAGGGCGTGGCCGTGGTCGTCGAGGCGATGACAGACAACCGCAACCGGACCGCGTCGGACGTGCGCTCGATCTTTTCCAAATGCGGGGGCAACCTGGCGGAAACCGGTGCTGTCAGTTTCATGTTCGACCGCAAGGGGCTGGTGGTCTATCCCGCCAGCGTCGGTGATGCCGACACCGTTCTGGAAGCGGCGGTCGAGGCCGGTGCAGAAGACGTCGAAAGCTCGGATGACGGGCATGACATATATTGCGAAGCGACCGATCTGGCCGAGGTTTCGGCGGCGCTGGAGGGCGCGCTAGGCGAAAGTGAAACGACCAAGTTGATTTGGAAGCCGCAGACCACAACGCCGCTGGATCTGGACGGCGCGCAAAAGCTGATGCGCTTGATCGAGGCGTTGGAGGACGATGACGACGTCCAGAACGTGACCGCGAATTTCGATATTTCGGACGACGTAATGGCACAGTTGTAAGCCGTACCGCCTGCAGGGCAGGGTGGTGCGTGCCGTCGGATTTGGCGCCACGCAACTGGCAGTCAGGAAAACGCTGGTCTTTTCAAACCGTTCCCCGCTAGTCTTTTGCGCAAGGGGAGGGTTGCCATGTCTGATCGGCCGAGCCTGACGCTGGGGATCGAGGAAGAGTACCTGATTGTCGACCGGGACACGCGCGAGTTGGTGCGCGAGCCCGATCCAGGGTTCATGGAGGCCTGTACCGCCGAAGCGGGCGAACGGGTCACGAACGAGTATCTGCAATGCCAGGTCGAGATCGGCACCCGGCCGCACCGGTCGGTCAAGGACGCGATCGCCGAACTGGCGGCTCTGCGCGCCTGCATCGCCAAGGCGGGGCAAGAGTTCGGATACGCGCCGATTGCCGCCTCGACCCATCCATTCAGCAGCTGGCGTGCCCAGACCCATACCAAAAAGGATCGTTACGACCAGTTGCGTGGGGATCTGGGGGCCGCTGTTCGGCGGATGCTGATCTGTGGGATGCATATCCATATCGGGATCGAGGACGAGGATCTGCGGATCGATCTGATGAACCAGATCACCTATTTCCTGCCGCATTTGCTGGCGTATTCCTGCTCCTCGCCATTCTGGGAGGGCGAGGACACGGGGCTGGCGTCCTATCGCCTGACGGTCTTTGACGCGTTGCCGCGAACCGGGTTGCCCGATCAGTTGGGCAGCTACGCCGAATACCGGCGCATGGTCGACCATCTGGTGCGGGTCGGGTCGATTGAGGATGCGACCAAGATCTGGTGGGATATCCGCCCCTCGGACAAGTTTCCGACGCTGGAGCAGCGGATCACGGATGTCTGTTCGCACATTCGCGACGTGGGTGCGATCGCGGCGGCGTTCCAGTCTGTGACCGCGTACCTGTATCGCCTGAAAACCCGCAACCAGCGCTGGCGGATCTATCCCCGCACCCTGGTGATGGAAAACCGGTGGCGCGCGCAGCGCTATGGGGTCTCTGACAAGCTGGTCGATCACGGCAGTGTCGAGATGCAGCCACTGGAAACCCTGACCGAGGAGTTCATCGATATTCTGGGCCATGATGCCGAGTTTCTGGGCTGCCGGGCCGAGTTGGGGCACCTGCGCACAATCGCGCGTGATGGCACATCATCGGATCGCCAGCGCGCGGTCCATGCCCAGGCTGTCGAGGGTGGCGCCGATCAGACCCAGGCCCTGAACGCTGTGGTCGATCACCTGATCGGCGAGTTCACGAAGACCTGAGGTCTTTGCGGATCACCAGTTTCAGCGCCGACCACACCGCGTCGACGGCGCAGACCTTCACGTCCACCAGGCCTAAGGGCAGTGCGATCTCGCGCACCACGTCTTCGGTGATGTCGGTGTCGACCTTCGAGGCCCGTTTGGGCCAACTGACCCAGATCATGCCGTTTTGCACGATCTCGGCGCGGGCCTGCTGGACGGCGGATTGAAGGGCCGCTCGGCGGGTTTCGAACAGGTGGATGGCGTCCGGTGGATCTTCGCCCTCGACAAGATTTGGGGCCCATTCGGCAATTTCGTCCCGAACCTCGGTTGGCATGTTGACGAACTGGACACGCATGCCATCGCGTAGGGACAGCTTTTTACCCAAGGGTGTGCCGGAATAGCCGCTCATGCCTCGTCCGGCATCAGGAACAGATCCGTGTCGCCGGGTCGGGCCCCTGCGGCGGTCAGCATCGCGTGCACCTGGCCCCGGTGGTGGGTGCCATGATTGAAGGCGTGAACGATGAGATCCGCCATGGGGCGGGTGACCTGCCGACCTGCGGCGTCGGACTTCCAGGTCAGATCACCCGCGATCCGATCATCGGTCAGCGATGCCGCCCATGTCTGCATATCCGCATCGGTGGCGCGTCGGGAGTCCACATAGGCCAGCCAATCGGCGGTTTCCGTTACGCTTTCGGAAATGGACCCCGCCGTGGGCGCCACGGTGCCGGCAAAGCGCGACAACCAGATGCGATCCCCCCACAGTAGGTGGTTCAGCGTGCCGGTTATGGACCCGAAGAAGGCGCCGCGATCAGCCGCCCTAGCTGCATCGTCCAGCGTGGCTGCAGCCGTAATCAGACCCTCGTTCTGCCAGGCACAGTAGCGTGCCATCAGACGCACGAAATCCGCTGTGATCATTGGGCCTAGCTGACGATCCGCTTGATCCAGCTTTTCTTTTCACCCTCGCCAGTGTCTTCGGCGTCAGCGGTATCCTCTGACGGCCCCTCGACCTGTTCCTGGAACCGCTCGAAGAACTGGTCGGCCATCTTTTTGGCGAAGCCGTCGATCAGGCGCGAGCCCAGCTGCGCAAGTTTGCCGCCGACCTTGGCCTCGACCTCGTAGTCGAGCTGCGTGCCGCCCTCGACCTCGGTCAGCTTCACATTTGCACCACCCTTGGCAAAGCCAGCTGCGCCGCCCTTGCCTTCGCCCGAGATGGTGTAGCTTTCGGGTGCGACGATATTCGACAACTCGACCGCGCCCTTGAAGGTCGCCTTCACGGGACCGACCTTCTGGGTCACAGTTGCGGCGAACCCTTCGTCCGGCGATCCGGTCAATTCGGAACAGCCGGGTATGGCGGCCTTGAGGATCTCGGGGTCGTTCAGTGCCGCCCAGACAGTTTCGCGATCGGCGGCGATGGTGCGAGACCCGGTCAGTTCCATGGGGCATCCTCCTGGTGCTTCAAGGGCTACATATACCCGCGCCGGGGGGCTGTGCAATCGCGTCCTTGTGCGAGCCGATCATCCCAGACGATAGGGCAGCACGCCGCGGCTGTCGGGATCGATGCGCACCAACCGGTCCATCGGGGGGACCGCGCGCTGATGACAATCAGGACGTTCGCAGATCCGACAGCTGACGCCAATTGGCTCGAACGCGCGGTCGTTGGTCAGGTCCATGTCGTCGGCGTAGACCAGCTTTTCGGCATGCGCGATCTCGCAGCCCAGGCCGATCGCATAGCGGCGGACCGGGGCCTGAAACCCCCCGCCCGACTTGGACACGTCCCGCGCGAGGCAGAAATAGCGAATACCGTCGGGGGTTTCCGCCAACTGACGCAGAAAGTGTCCAGGCGTTTCAAAGGCGCGGTGGACGTTCCACAGCGGGCAGGCACCGCCAAAGCGCGCGAACTGAAGCCGGGTGGCCGAGTGCCGCTTGGTGATCGTGCCGGCCTGATCCACACGCACGAAAAAGAATGGGACGCCGCGCGCGCCTGCACGCTGCAAGGTCGAAAGGCGATGCGCGACCTGTTCTACAGATGCGCCGAAGATCAGCGCCAGACGTTCCAGATCGTGCCGGGTCTGTTCGGCGGCTGCCAGGAACCGCGCATAGGGCATGATGGCGGCCCCGGCGAAATAGTTGGCCAGGCCCACTTTGCAGATCTCGCGCGCGCCTCCCGTACGGAACCGGGCCAGATCCAGTGTCGCCTCCAGCAGGTCGCCGTGGGCGATCAGCGCGATCTGGTGCGCGATCTGAAAGGCCTGGGTTTCCGCCCCGACCTCGGCCGCCAGGGTGATCCGGCGGGTGTCCCGGTCATAGCCACGGACTGGCGCTCCGGCCTCGACGGCGACGGAAATCTTGTGCCGCGCGGCCAGCCAGTCCGCCAGGGCAGCGACCCGTGGGCCATCGCGAAGCTGTGCCGCGAAATGTTCGGCGGCGCGGTCGACGGCGTCGATGTAATTGTCGCAGTAGTGAAAGAAGTCGCGGACCTCCTCCCAGGGCAGGGGCGCCAGTGCCGAACCTT
>CAYWND010000232.1:0-5193 GCA_964459085.1 uncultured Oceanibium sp.
CGGAATACAGCGCCTCGATATCGCCGATCCGGGTTGCCCCGATCCCAGCCTGCGACAAATGCCTTTGTGCCGACAGCCGGCTGACGACGTGTTCAAGGGGCGCTGCCCCGCCGCTGAAGGGAACCGGAATATGCCCGATCTCGCCCGCATTGCCGCGCGCGCCGGTCAACAGCCGCCCGTGTTCGACCACGCCCAGCCCAAGGCCGGTCCCGAAGTAGATGAACGCATATGTGCTCAGGCCGCTGGCATTGCCCGAAATCCGTTCGGCCATCGCTGCAGCGTTGGCGTCGTTTTCGACAAAGACCGGCAGATCCAGTGCCGCCTGGAACCAGTGGCGGGCGTCGGTCTCGCTCCAGTCTTCCAGTTCCGAGCCACTGTTGCGAATGCCGGTCGCACCGAACGGTCCCGGCATCACCACGCCCGCGCCCAGAACGCGGTCTAGCGGCACGCCCGCGATATCCAGCGCGGCATTGCGTAGGCCGATGACGGTTTCGGTTACGATGTCGCGACGTGTGTCAACCAATGCCACGCGCAGCGAGAACACGACGCCGCCGCCAAGGTCCAACAGTGTTCCGAACACAGCATCAGGACGGATTTCCACGCCGAATGCATAACCGCCTTTACGGTTCAGGGCATATTGCACCACAGGCAGGCCCCGACCGCCCGTCCGCAGACCGCGTTCGACGATCAAGCGCTCTTCCAGAAGATCGGCGATAATATTGGACACCGCCTGGGTGCTGAGGCCCGAGGCGCGGGCTATCTCGGCCCGCCCGATCTCGCCCGCATCGCGGACCTGGCCCAGCACAACCTGGCGGTTGTGACTGCGCGCCCGCCCGGCATTCGCGCCGACGATCCTGTCCATGCGTTGGGCCATTTGCAGGTGTTAACTCAACTCACTTGATAGCTCAATACACTTGAGTTAATCCTTGAATGTGACGCGGCGCAGCCATGCCGCAACCGCCGCCCCAGGCATCAGGTTGTCGACAGGGGACGACAGAAAAACAGGGAGTTACAGCAATGGCACTCAAGACACTCAAGGCCCTCGTGGTGGCGACGACAACCAGCGTCGCCGCGTTGTCTGCGTCGGTCGCGAACGCCGTCGAGATTGAATACTGGCAGTATTTCTTTGACGCGCGCGTCGCCGCGATGGAGCAACTGATCGAGAACTTCGAGGCTGCGAACCCGGGCATCACCGTCAAGATGACCCATTTCCCCTATGCCGATTATCGCACCAAGGTAGCCGCCGCCATTCCAGCCGGCGAAGGGCCGGATGTGGTGCAGCTGTTCTATGGCTGGTTGAACGACTACAAGGCGGCTGAGTTGATCCAGCCGCTGCCCGCCAGCGACTTCCCGGCGGATGCGATTTCCGAAGAGTTCTTCCCCATGGTTGGTGCCATGCGCGAAGGCGATAACTATTGGGCGTTGCCCACGGCCGTCCGGTCGCTGGCGCTGTTCTACAATACGCGCCTGTTTGACGAGGCTGGCATTGACGGCCCGCCCGAGACTCTGGACGAGTTGATCGAGATCGCGGGCAAGCTGACCAAAACCGACAGCGCGGGCAACATCACCCAGGTGGGCATCACCGCCGGCATGAATGCCCAGGATCACCACTGGTTCCGCGAGGTTCTGGTGCGCCAGATGGGGGGCGAGCCCTATCTGAACGATTATAAAACCGTGAACTACAACAACGAAGCCGGGATCAAGGCTATCGAGTTCTACACGGACATGGTCAAGAAGCACAAAATCTCGGCCTTCGGGTTCATGGACGAACCGCAAGCGGCGTTCAAGGCAGGCCGTGCCGGGATGCACATAGACGGGTCGTTTCGCATCGGGTCGCTGAACAAGACCCGGGGCCTGAAATGGGGTGTGACGGAACTGCCCGCCACGTCCGATGGAACCCGGTCGAACTATTCCAGCTATTGGGTGAACGCGATCACAACCAAGGCCGAGGGCGAGAAATACGATGCCGCAGTGAAGTTCATGCAGTACGTGACCTCGGACGAGGCGATGCAGATCTGGTTGGATGTCGTCGGCGAGTTGCCGGCCAAACCGTCCGTAGGTCTGACCGAGGCAAATGCAAACAACGAGGTCTTCGGGCCATTCATCCGTGGACTGGCCTATGCCAACACCACCAAATTCGCCAATGAATCCGGACAGCGCCAGATCCTGATGGACATGGTGCAGCGGATCGACATCGAGGGACAGTCGCCGGCCGAAGCCATCGCGATTGCGGCTGAGGCCGAGCAGAAACTACTTGACGAGTACTACGAGTAACATCTCTCCCTGAGGCTGCCCCTCGCGCCCGCAATGCGGGGCGGGGGGCAGATTTTCTCATCGCGAAAGGGTGACGCGGTGGAGTTCTACAAGACCCTGACAATCCGGCAAAAGCACATCCTGTGGGCGTGGGCGTTCCTGGCCGTGCCGGTACTGTTCTACGTCGTCATTCGGTTCTACCCGACCGCCAACGCGATGCTGATTTCGTTCCAGGACTGGAACCTTTTGGGCAAGCGGACATGGGCGGGTTGGGACAATTATGCCAAGCTGTGGAACGATCCGGTATTTTGGGTGGTGTTCAAGAATACCTTTGTCTACCTGCTGCTGGGCACGCCGATCAGTCTGGTGATCAGCTTCGTCATTGCCTACCACCTGGACAAGACCCGGTTCATGCACGGGTTTCTGAGGATGCTCTACTTCCTGCCCTTCATGACCTCGGCGGTGGCCATGGCATGGGTGTGGCGCTGGTTCTACCAGCCGGTGCCCATCGGGTTGTTCAACAACTTCCTGGCCAGCGTTGGCATCCCGCAGATCGAGTTCCTGCGCTCGACCACCAACGCGCTGCCCTCGGTCCTGGCCCCCGCCGTCTGGGCGGGTTTGGGGTTCCAGATCATCATCTTCATGGCGGGCCTGCGCGCCATCCCCCGCAGCTATTACGAGGCCGCGCGCATAGACGGTGTGTCTACCTGGACCGTCCTGTGGGAAATCACGATACCCCTGCTGAAACCCACCATCGTGTTCCTTGTGGTTTTCTCGTCCATCGGCTTCCTGCGCATCTTCGATCATGTGTTCAACATGACCACGAATGACCCCGGCGGGCCGCTCAATTCGACAAAACCGCTGGTCCTGATGATTTACGATACTGCCTTTACCGGCTTTGACATGGGCTATGCCGCTGCCCAGACGGTGGTTCTGTTCCTTGTCCTGCTGGTCGTCTCGCTGATCCAGCTGCGCATTCTGAGGGATCGCTGACATGGCCGCCGTCGACGAAATCCGCGCCTCGTCACAGACGCTGCTGGACAGCCAGGCGGCCAAGCGGCCTGCCAATATGGGCCAGATCCTGCGCTTTCTGGTGCTGTTTGTTGGCGGCATCCTGATGGTGATGCCGATCGCCTATATGCTCTCGACCTCGCTGAAGTGGCCGCACGAGGTCTATAACGTCAATCTGATCCCGGTCGAGCCGACCATCGAGAACTACACCTATGTGCTCGAGGATGGCCGGTTCTACGGCTGGTTCGTCAACTCGCTGCTGATCGCGATTATCACCACTGTGTCCAACGTCATCTTCGACAGCCTGGTCGGCTATACGCTGTGCAAGTTCCGGTTTCCGGGGCGCTACATCGTTTTCATCGCGATCCTGTCGACGCTGATGATCCCAACCGAGATGCTGGTGATCCCCTGGTATCTGATGAGCCAGCAATTTGGCTGGCTGGACACCCATTGGGGGATCATGTTCCCGGGCCTTATGACGGCTTTTGGCACATTCCTGATGAAGCAGTTCTTCGAGACCGTGCCGGATGATTTTATCGAGGCCGCGCGCATCGACGGCCTCAACGAGCTTCAGATCTGGTGGACCGTTGCCATGCCGCTGGTCAAACCCGCGCTGGCCGCACTTGCGATCTTTGTCTTCCTGGGCAACTGGACCGCATTCATCTGGCCCCTGATCGTCACCAACTCGGTCGAGATGTACACCCTGCCCGTGGGCCTCTCGACCTTTGGGGACGAGGCGGACGTTCAGTGGGAGTTGATCATGACCGGGGCCGCGATCTCGACCATCCCCACCCTGGTCGTCTTTCTGGTCTTCCAGCGGTTCATTATCCGGGGGGTCGTCATGGCCGGTCTCAAGGGATGAGCGGGTCGGCACCCCTTATCGAGGTCTCGGCCCTGGACCACGTGCACCTCTATGTGGCGGATGTTCAAGCCGCAACAGATTGGTATCATCGCATCCTGGGCTTGCAGGTGCTCGGCGCCTCAAAGCGCCTTAACCAAAAGGGCGCCTATCTCGCCACGCCGCGCGGCCAGTATTGCGCGACACTGTTCACGGGCAAGCCGCCCTCGGACGGGGATCACACGACCGCCTTCCGCGTACCCGGGACAAATTTCATAAAATTTGGTGCATCCCTGCCGACCGCAGACATTCGCGCCCGGACCGGTGCCCCGCTCGAAGCGGACGAGGCCGAGGACCACGCGCTTGCTTTCTCGTATTATTTCGCAGACCCGGACGGTAACCACCTGGAAATTACCACGTATGACCACGACAAGGTCCGCGCCTGGCACGCAACCCTGACTGGGGGCCAGGCATGACGTCGCACGCCCCTTCCATTGTCTTCAAATGTCCCCGGGGGTCCGGGGGCAGGCAATCCGCGGCTTGTCCATGACAGATACCACGACATTTCCCGATCCGGTGTACAAGGAGACCGTCCTGGCCCCGCTCTTCGAAGGGGTCAAGATGCACTACGCGGCCCATATGGGCGCGATCAACCGGGCGCATCTGGTCATGCTGGCGGAAACCGGGATCCTGACCGGCGACCGCGCCACGCGGATCGCCCGCGCCCTGCGGGATATCGAGGCGGAGACCGAAATCGCCGACCTGACCTACACCGGCGAGCACGAGGACTACTTCTTCCTTGTCGAGGCCGAGCTGAAACGCCGTCTGGGCGATCTGGGTGGCATGCTGCACACCGCGCGGTCCCGCAACGACATGGACCACACCCTGTTCAAGATGGCGCTGCGCACACGCGCGCACGCACTTCTTTCGGCCACGCTCGAACTGGCCACCGCACTGATCGACAAGGCCGAGGCCGAGAAAGCGACACTGATCGTCGCTTATACCCATGGCCAGCCGGCCCAGCCCACGACCTTTGGCCACTATCTGGCGGCGATGGTCGAGGTTCTGGTCCGCGATGCGCGCAGGCTCGA
>CAYWND010000233.1:0-3602 GCA_964459085.1 uncultured Oceanibium sp.
CTACGACACGATCTATGCGCATCAGGACAAAGAGGACGACGCGCTGATCGGGGTGAAATCCACCGCGCGGCTGTTCGGGACCTCCACGCCCCGCTGGTTATTTGCGTTTCTGGTGCTTTCGGTGTCGCTGATGGCGGTGGCGGTGATTGGCGCGCTGGCCACACCGGCCACGACCATGGCCCTGACGCTGGCGCTGGGCGGCACCTGGGGCTTTGGCTGGCACCTGGCGATGCAACTGCGGCAACTGGATACCGAGGATCCTGCCGCCTGTCTGGCGATTTTTCGCTCGAACCGGAACGCCGGTCTGATCCCGGTTGCAACATTGGCGCTGGCGCTGCTTGTGGCGACAGTGGCTTGAACGGTGGCTTGAACGGCGGCTGCGGCTGCCATACCGTGCGCGCCACGGCGCAAGTCTCGGAAGGACAGGATACGCGATGCGCAAACCCGCGCTTCTTTTCGCCGTCGCAGCGTTTGCCGGCGCGGCCGCTGCCAGCGCGCTGGTGGCGCAGTTGGCCGTGCGCGGGCTGGAAACCCGTTTGTCCGACACCATCTCCGCCACGCTGGCCGATGGCCAGGCACAATGGGCAAGCTATGCCGTGGACGGCGCGCAAGTCACGCTCGGCGGCACCGCGCCCACCGAATCCGCCCGGATCGATGCCTTGCGGCGGGTGGCGGTTCATGTGCCCGCAAACCGCCTGACCGACGGCACCCGCGTCGAGGGCGAGGTGGCGGGCGCCCCTGCCACACCTGCCGAGTTGCGGATCCTGCGCGATGCCGGATCGCTGCGCCTGCTGGGCGTGGTGCCCGCAACCCTGCCGCTGGACGATCTGCTGAGCGATACGCCAGGGCTGTCGGATCTAGAGGTATCCGACGACCTGCTGTTGCGGCCAGACAGCGCCGTGCCGACCGGGTGGGAGGCCGAGTTGGCCTATGCGCTGGAGGCCGCGACACGGTTTCAGGCCGCAACCCTGCGGCTGGTCCCTGGCAGGCTGGTGATCACGGGCACGGCCCCCACGGCCGAGGACGCGGCGCTGCTGGCCTCGGCAATTTTCAACGGCGGGCCCGATGGGTTGCAAACGGTGGTCGAGGTCGGCGCGCCGCGCCCCGTGATCTCGCCCTATCTTCTGAGGGCAGAACAGTCGGACACCGGAACGGTGCTGACCGATTGTACGGCCCAGACCGACGCGGATCGCACCCGTATCCTGGACGTCAGCGGACAGTCGGACCCCGAACTGTGCCGGATCGGGCTGGGCGCCCCGGACGAGGCCTGGGCCGACGTTGTGACTTCCGCGCTGGAACTGCTTGATCAGGTCGGCGGTGGCACGCTTGATATGCGCGACGGCGACATTCAGGTGACCGGTTCTGCAACGGCGGACCCAGTGAAGTTCGAGGCCGCAATCTCGGGCTTTCGGGACCAGTTGCCCCCGATGTATCGCCTGACCGCCGCGCTGCCGCCCCGGCCGGAACCCGCGCCACCGGTAGCGGAATTGGCCCCACCCAGATTCAAGGCACTCAGGACCGAAGATGGAGCGGTGCGGATGCGCGGTGACATGGGCGATGCGGCGATGCAGGCCGCCACCACCAGCTTTGCCCAGGCCCAGTTCGGGTTCAACACGGTGCTGGACGAGACCAAGCTGCGCGAGGGGCTGCCCACCGGCTGGTCGGTACATGTGTTGGCCGGGCTTCAAGCGCTGGCCCTGCTGCGGCACGGGCAGCTCGAGATCTCGGAAACGGCGATCTCGCTGATCGGCACCACCGGCACGTCACGGGTCGAGCCCGAAATCCGCGCGATGCTGGGCGCGCGTCTGCCGGCCAGCATGAGCATCGATACCGAGATCTGGGTCGAAGAGGAACTGGCGGCGCTGGTCGCCCCTCGGGCGACACAGACAGCCGTGCCCTTCGACCTGTGTGCCGAACAGATCGACATCCTGCTGGACGGTGCGCAGATCCTGTTCCCACCGTCCCAGACCGATATATCCGAGGAAAGTTTCCCGATCATCGACGAGATCGCGCAGGTCTTGCGGCAATGCCCCGGCGCACGGTTCGAGATCGGGGGACATACGGATTCCCAGGGGCGCGAAAGCTCGAACATGGCGCTTAGCCAGGCCCGCGCCGACAGCGTTCTCAGCGCCGTGCTGGAACGCGGGATCGATACGGTGTTCCTGTACTCGCGCGGCTATGGCGAAAGCAAACCGATCGCGGACAACGAGACCGACGAGGGCCGGGCCCGCAACCGCCGCATCGAGTTTCGGCTGATCGAGGAAGGCGGCGCCAGTTCCGAGCCGCCGGATGTGATCGAGGGCGCGCAAGTGGCGCCTACAGCGCCCACACCGCCCGCCGAGGAGGTCGCGGTCGCAGCGCTAGAGGTGATCCCGGCCGCGATCGGACAACAGGCCACCAGCGGCGCGGTGCCCGCCGCGTTGCGCGTTGACACGGCGCCTGGCCAGGCGCCGGTCCCGCCCGACCCGGCCGCGCCCGTACCCAGCCTGACGGCGACCGATCCGGTTGCACCGCCACAA
Source organism: uncultured Oceanibium sp. (assembly GCA_964459085.1). GTDB lineage: Bacteria > Pseudomonadota > Alphaproteobacteria > Rhodobacterales > Rhodobacteraceae > Halovulum. The sequence continues at coordinate 2,520 of CAYWND010000233.1, forward strand.
CTGGCGGCGCTGGAAACCTCGCAGCCGCCAGTACCCGCAATCCCGCCGATCTGGATGGCCCCGACAGTGGTGGACCCGCTGCCGCTGCCGGGGCGCGATGCGCAGGCCGGGGTGCCCGAGGTGGATCCACCACCGCCGCCGCCAGCACAACCCGTCCCCGCAGGCGCGATCCGCCCCGCCGACATCCAACCGCCTGAAACGGCCACCGCGGAAGAGACCGCGGAAGACCCGCTGCCCCCCGCACGCGCAGACGAAGCGATCGCGCCAGAGGCCGCCGTCGCCGCGATAGAAGATCCCGCACCCGTCGACGAGGCCGAACCCTCCCCGACCCCCAAGGCGCCGCCCGCGACAGCCCCGACGCCAGAGCTGACAGCCGATCCGCCGACCGAACCCCAAGCCGCGCCAGACACCGCAGACATCGAAAGCGCGGCCACCCAACAGGATGACGACCCCGCCGTTCGCCCGCGCGTGGCCCCCCGGCGCAGCTTCGACTTGCCTCAGATCGGAAAACCTTCCACAAACGGGCCGCGGATACGTCCGCGCAGCTTCATCACCAGCGGGTCCGGCAACTAGTTCATGGACGGCTCTAGCCTTACAATCATCATCGGCATCAGCCTGTTCGCCGCGGTCCTCGCCGGGTGGGTCCTGCGCTGGATCTACGAGATGCTGAACCCGCCGCCGCCGCCCGAACCGGTCGCCGACAGCGAATGGGCCGAATACGCCAAATCCTGCGAGGCCGAACGCGATGATGCCCGCGCCCGCCTGGAAGAGGTCGAGCGCGATCTGGAAAACAAGCTGGTTCAGGTCAATGCCGAGTTGACCGCCGCGATGGAAGGCCTGGGCGATGCCCGCCGCACGGCGCAGGACCTGCAAGCGGAACTGGACGATGTGCGCGCCACGACCCCGCAATCCTGACGCCCGGCAGATCGGCGGTCAGTCGCCCGTGTCGTGCCAACGGGTCAGCGCGGCCTCGTCCTCGTCCCGCGCATCGACCCATTTCCCCCCGCCAGGCGTCGCTTCCTTTTTCCAGAACGGCGCGCGGGATTTCAGATAGTCCATCAGGAACTCGGCGGCGGCAAACGC
>CAYWND010000233.1:3702-5146 GCA_964459085.1 uncultured Oceanibium sp.
CCCGTCATCGGCGGAAAGAACGCGACCTCGCCCACCCCGGCCAGCGGCGCATCCAATTCGGCCAGTTCCTGATCCAGCGCCACACGGATCGCCGCCATGTCGGAAAACGCTACGGCATAGCGGTCCTCCCGCGCCTTGAGCTCTTCGACCAGATCGGCGACGGTCGCCGCATCCGTATCAAGGTCTTCGGACGGGACGCCGATCCGTTCGCGCACCCAGGCGAAATACAGCACCTTCATCCCTGGTCCTTTCCCTGGCCACCAAGATAGCTCAGCGACTTGTAGAAATAGTCAAGCCCGGTGATCAGCGTCAGCGCAGCCGCCGCCCAGAACAGCACCAGACCACCCCACAGCGTCAGGTCATAGCGCCAGACGACGGCACGCAGGCCAAACTCGTCCTCGGCCTCGCCCGCCAGCACCGCATCGAACACGCCCGGGTCCATCGCGTAATAGACCGCCTCCATCTGCAGCTGGTAGATGCCGGCCAGCAACAGGGCGGGGATCGCGACCATCTGGGCCGTCGTCTTCCACTTGGCCAGCCGCGTCACCTTCAGCCGCCCGGCATCCGCGCCCAGAAACTCGCGCAGGCCCGAGACAAAGACCTCGCGGAACAGGATCACTGCCGCGGGCACAACCACCAGGGGGTTGAGCCCGCTCAAGCCCAGCAACACCGCCAGCGCGATCACCACCATCGCCTTGTCCGCGATCGGGTCCAGCATCCGCCCGAAATCCGTGACCTGCGCCCATCGCCGGGCCAGCCAGCCGTCCAGATAATCGGTCAGCGCCGCCCCGATGAACAGAACCAGCGCGACCCAATCCGCCAGCGGCCGGGGCAGCACGACAAACACCAGCGCAAAGGCCGGCGCGGCCAGTAGGCGCGCGATGGTCAGAAGGTTCGGCACAGTCCAAATCATGGCCCCGGTCTACCCGGCATCGCGGCGGGACGCCAGTGGGATTGCATGTGGACTGTTTTGTTGGGTGGCAGCTGTCGTGGTTGCGGGCAAAGCGGCCATCAGACTTGTTACTTTCAATGGGAGCTTGCCAAACCTATTCTACCTTGGGAAACGCCAAACGTGAGAGCCGCGCCATTATGAGGAACAGACTACTAACTTTCGGAGTGGCCGGAAGTGTGTTCGCGGCGGTGTGCTGCTTCACGCCGCTCCTGCCGGTCATCCTGACAACTCTTGGTCTGACAAGTTTGCTTGGTATTCTGTACAACGATGCGGTTCTGCTACCAATTCTTGCAGGCTTTCTTAGTCTAACGGGGTACGCGATATGGCGACAGAAGAAGCAGCGGTAGTTTTGGAATCAACACTCACCTGCCCTTCGTGTGGGCATGTTGAGACGGAGACGATGCCGACGGATGCCTGCCAGTGGTTTTATGAGTGCAAGGCCTGCAAAACCGTCTTGAAGCCGCTTGAAGGAGATTGTTGCGTATTCTGCTC
>CAYWND010000234.1:0-3201 GCA_964459085.1 uncultured Oceanibium sp.
GTGTGCGGGGCCGCCCAGGCCCCGGTTCAGCGGTGCGCGAGCAGGTCCTGAGCAACATCCGCCACGTTTTGAATTCCGTTTTTCTTGTAGCCCAGGGTGCGTAGCCCTTCGCGAAATTTCTGGCGCAGGGTAGACCCTTGGTCCAGCAGGCCCGAAATGGCCTCTTCCAACTGATCCTGCGTTCTGACAATCGGCGCGGCTTCGCACACAACAAAGGCGCTGTCCTGACGAAGATACTGGGGATCGAGGATAATCACGGGACGTTCCATATACGCCGCCTGAGTGAGCATTGTGGACTCTTGCGCCATTACAAGGTGGGAGTTCCACAATACGTCGTTCGGCGGTACTTGAGAGTGGATAAATCGGATCGCGCCGGACGAACTGTGAAAGTGTGACTCGACTGCCGCAATCCCTTCGGGCGTCATGTTCGGGTGCACCTTGACGATGAACCGGTACTTGTGGCCGTGGTCCCGGTGCCAGGCTGCAAGCATCTGGAACACGGCATCGCCGTCGGGCGTGACGTTCTGGTGGGCCCAGGTGATTGTCGGCAGCGCCGGATCAGATGTAATCAAATCAAACGCAGGCGGTGTTTTGACCACTTCGTCGATCGCGGCAAACACCGGCTGTCCGGTGACGACGCTGTTCTCTTCGGTGACGCCCTGGACATCCCACGCAGTCTGCTTTGCGATAAAATTCTGCCGCGCATAGTCGCACATGAAGCAGATCCTTGTAGGTGTCAGTGTCTTGCGTCCGACTGTCTGCGCATAAAGATCCGCGCCAAGCTGTTCGCGCACACTCTCGTGCAGGTTGGGAACGCCATACAGATCTTCGACCCGAACGCTTGGGACCCCCATCTCTTGTGCGGCAATCAGCGCGGCTTTTTCGCTGCGGGGCGAGTTGGTGGCCAGCACCAAATCGGCCTCTTCGGCGGCCAGGATCTTCTTGAACAGTTCGACCGGCAGAAAGGAATGGCGCGATGCCTTCTGGAACGCAAGTTCCGCCATGTCGCGCCCAAAAGCCTGGTGGTTCTCCAGCAGGTTCGCGCCGATGTAGGCCAGCGTTTCCGAAAACGCGATGCCCGAGCTTTCGTTGTGTATCGCCTGGGCTTGCGGCTGCCCAAGCTCTTCGGCCCGGGCGCGGTCGATCAGATGCATGTAATCGACATATCCCTTGTGCGCGATGCCCATGCGCCGGGCCTGCGGGCCAGCGGAGGTCAGCGCAATCAAGGTGGTCTCAAATCCGCGGTGCTGCAATTCCTGCAACACGGGGATGACGACATTTGCGTGGCCCCCGCCATAGGCCACACCAACCACTTTCGGGACTGTCACGATGCCGGTTCCATTGTGTCGCGGGCGCATATCACTGTTTTGCGGGTCAAGCCAGCCTGATCAGGTGGGTAAGCACGTGCCATGCAGTCACTCGTGGTTTCCAGATGCCATTCGGGTCGCCCGATTGGTCGGGCAGAGCAGGGTAAAGAACAGTCCTGTGGCGAAAATAGGCCAGTGCAGTGGAATTTTGTTCCTCGGCGCCGTCCCGCCAATTTTGGCGGCCTGATCAGCAAATGCAGCCCCAACAACCGTCAGCCAGCAAAACATCGGACCAAGGTCCGAATGTTTGTCCGACCAATGCCATATGCTGACCAGACCCCGGTTTGATGCCGCGCCTGCGCGCAATCGCCATTTTCGGACCAGCTGCAAGGAATGATCGAGCAGCGGGTCAAAAAAACGGAGACGATGACATGAAACTCTCGAAGCTCTTGCTTACCACATCGCTATGCGCGGCGGTTTCCGGCACCGCCCTTGCTCAGGGCAAGCCGTTCAACGAGGTCGATGCGGATGGGGATGGATCCCTGACATTGGGCGAACTGATCTCGGTCTTTGGCCAGGTGCCCGCCGAACGGATCATGATCCGGGCAGACAGCGACGGCGATGGCCAGCTTACCCGTCTGGAAATTCGCGCACGCAATGGCGATGACGACGAAGATGACGAAGATGACGAAGACGACGACGAAGATGCCGACGATGAAGATGATGATAACGAGGACGACGACGAAAGCGATGAGTCGGACGAGTCGGATGAGGACGACGAAGACGACGAAGAGGATGACGAAGACGACGACGACGAGTCAGACGAGTCGGATGAAGACGACAGCGACGACAGCGACGAGTCCGACGACGACGAAGACTAAAGACCCCTTGCAAAGGCTGGGCCCCCAGCCTTTGCGACACCAAGGTCCTTCGCGACATCCCGTCGCGGAGGACCCCTTGCTAACGAGGGGCAGATGGGAATTCTAGAACAAACCAAATACGAAAAGCTGTTTTCAACACCGGTGTTTCGCTTTCATTTGAGCGACCATGCCGGTCTGAACACGGCGCTTCTGTCGCAGGGCGCTGCGATGCGCACCACATCTGGTGGTATTGAGAAATCCAACCGCGGCGGATGGCATTCCGAAGGCAATCTATTCGACTGCGAAGTACCGTGTATTGCGGTGCTGAAAGGCCATGTCCAAGACGCCATCCTGACCGCGACCCAAAAAATCGGGGCCAAGGCGGATCTGGCGGCACTGCGCCTGAAGCTGTTCGCATGGATGAACGCAAATCCTGCCGGTGGCTACAACGCCCCACATACCCACCCTGGCGCACACTGGTCCGGGGTCTACTATGTCTCGCAACCCGAGGTCGAGCAGGGCAATTCTGGGATGATCGAGTTTCTTGATCCCCGGACTGATCTGCCAAACTGGCGTATTCTGAATGCGCCTGCGTTCAAGCTGAAGAAGAAGGTGCGGCCGATGCCGGGCGACATGATCCTGTTTCCGTCCTATCTGGTTCACTGGGTTTATCCAAACGAAACCGAACAGGAACGGGTCACGATCGCGTTCAATGCAACCTTTCGCAAGATGAAGTAGAAAATAGGGCGGCTGTTCGGTGTCGCGTTTGGTACCGTTCGCCACCATTGGCCCAGCCAGAACACCGCATTCGGACCAACGTCGGATGATTTCTAGCCGCATCTGTGACAGTCATTTGATATAGCAGAAGGATTCATGTTGCGCCGTGCTGGGAAGACACTGCTGTTGTTGATCTTGCTGATCGCCTTTGCGATCGGCCCTGACCGCATTGTCCTGACCCCTAGCGGCCTGCCCAAGTTTCAACTGTCAGCCGCGCTAGCCGAGAGCGGATCGGATGGCGACGACGAAGATGACGA
>CAYWND010000234.1:3301-5134 GCA_964459085.1 uncultured Oceanibium sp.
GGCGGCGGTGATGATAGTGGTGACGATGACGACGATGATGACGGTGGTGACGGCGACGAGAATGACGACGACGAGGACGGCGGCGACAACGATGACGAAGACGATGACGAGGGAAATGGCCGCGATGACGATGACGAGGATGAGGATGACGGCCCTGGTCCTGCCAACGCGGGCGCTGGCGGCTCGAATTCTACAGGCGACAACTCGGATCGGGGGGAGCAATACAAACCGGGCGGCGCAATCGTCCAGGTCGAGGTATCGCGACGCGGTGTAAAAATCCGCTATGCCAATGGGGGTTTTGAGGAAATCCGCAATGGCATCTATGAGCTACATGCCCCCAGCGGTCAGCGGGTCGAAAGACGCCATGCCCGCGGGTCCGACATCGCCCGGCTCAAGGCTGTATCGACCCGTGTCTCAATCCGCAGCGTCACGCGCCGAGACGCGACCAGAGAGGACATCGAGGCTATTCAGTCATCTGACGGCGCAATCGTCGTGACCTACTCCAACGGATGGGTTGAAGAGGTCTCTCGCGGGATGTACCGCCTGGTAGATCCCTACGAGCGGACCGTTGTGTCACGTCCGGCGACACGCACCGACAACACCAGACTGCGGGACCTTGCCAGCGGCAGCTAGTCTGTGTCGCGCCATTTCTCGTGGGCCATGACCGCGGCCTCGACACGGTTGCGCGCGTGCAGCTTGCCCATGATGGCGGTCATGTAGTGCTTCACCGTTTTTTCCTGCAGGCCAAGCGCGCTGGCGACCTCTTTGTTGCTGTCCCCCCTGGCGACGAGCTTTAGAATATCCTCTTCGCGCTTGGTCAGGTCGTCGAACGGCGATTGCTCTGCCGCGGCCTGTTTGTCCTTTGACATAAACGTCAGCACTTTTGCCGCCAAACCGGGCGAGACATGGGGTTCTCCGTTGGCTACGCCTTTCAGGATTCGACGCAATTCAGCTGCCGAAACACCTTTAAGAATATAAGCGATCGCGCCATATTTCAGCGCGCTGGCGACGTTATCGTCATCTTCCGAAACCGTCAGCATTGCGACGTGGCCTGCGGTTTCCGCGGCGGATATGTCCTTGACCGCCATCAGGCCGTTTCCAGGCATCGACAGATCAAGCAGCGCGATATCCGGCCGTTTCTGATCCGCAAGTTTTATCGCCTCGGGTGCCGAGGACGCCACGGCGACGACCCGGAATTCTCGGGTTTCTTCCAGGCTTTGGACCAGCCCGTCGCGAAAGATCGGATGGTCGTCGGCGACGATTATGCGAATGGTCATTCCGCCCCTCCGGCAATTGGCAGGATCAGTGTCAACCTGGACCCTCGACCAGGGGCCGAGTCGAATTCGACCGTCCCGTTCAGGGTCTCGGCCCGGTCGCGCAGGCCGTGCAGGCCCTGCCCCCCGTCCAGCCGTACCGTGGCCAACGACCCGACATCAAAGCCCTTGCCGTCGTCGTCGACAGATACCGTCACTGTGTTTTGCGAAACCGATGCACGGACACGGATTTCCGCAGCCTCGGCGTGCCGTGTTGCGTTCGACAATGCCTCTTGCACGAACCGGTAAGCACACAGCTTTGTGGCATAGGGTGCCTGCAGATCTTCGGCAATCTCGATCCCTGCGACGGCCTTGACGTTATAGGCCTTCTGGTGGTCATCAATCGCGCGTTTCAAGGTCGCGCCCAGGCCCAATTGATCAATATCGGGAAGCGCAAGCCCCCGCGATATGGCGCGCAATTCGGTCATCGCGGTTTCCATGGCAGTGCGCACGGTCGATGCGTTTGCCTCGTCACCTGGCTGGGCGGCTTCAAACCGCAGGCTGGCCAATGACAAGTGCT
>CAYWND010000235.1:0-5096 GCA_964459085.1 uncultured Oceanibium sp.
GTAGGGCGGGCGTCAAGGTGTCGGTTGGTCCAACGCGACTTCCAGATCCTTGACCAAGCGCCCGGTTTCCGCGCGGTAGTAGTGCAGCCTGTTGACCGCCATTCGCCGCAGGGTTCGCGGCTGGCCGACGGCGGCCATGTCTGCGGTGAAAGCGGCAAGCTGGCAGCCAATATCCAGGGCAAGGTCGAGCGCTTGCTCGTCCCCGCGCCGGAAAATTTCACCCAGGGCGGTATAAACGCGGTCTTCGGCAGTGTCTTCGGCCTCGATCGGCCCGGATTCCAAAGTCATTGCTAAGCTCGAGTTTACGTTAACGTCACCTTAATAGCCGAAATCGGTTTCGGGAGGTAGGGTGCCAAGCGCAGGCCTGCCATGTCTGCAGCGCAATACAGTCAGCCCCGGGGTCGCGTTCCCTGACCGCAAGGATCCACTGCAATTCCAAGTTCAAGCAGGTGTCGTCAGCGAATGATGACTTCGTCGCCGCGTGCAAGGCCAAGCACCTTTCGGGCCTGTTCATCCAGCAAATCCAGATCCAGATACTTGCCCGAAAGGCGTTTGGTGCGGTTCTCCAGCTCGAACCGCTGTGCCTGCAAGGTGGCCAGTTGCTGGCGCAGTTTGATTTCCTGTGCCTCAACTTCGACCCGGCGAAACGTGCCGTAGTCGCCCTGCACCGCCGCATAGGCAAAATAGGTCACGCCCGCGACGACAAAGACCGAGAAGGCCATTCCAAACCAGCGCTGACGGGCAGAGTTGTGCACGTAATACCTCGGGTCACACTCTTGACGGTGCCCGCCTACTCTTTCAAATCTTTTCAAGGACGTGAACTGATTTCTTGAGTCCCCGTCAAACCGGCATAAAAGTGAGTCGCCGATACAACACTCGCCTACGGGGGTACGCCTTGGCCGATACTCAGATCCTGCTTGCGTTTCTGGCAACCGCCGCGGTGTTTGCGTATTTTCCCGGCCCTGCGATGCTCTATACCGCGGCGCAAACGGTTGCGCGCGGCCGGGGCGCGGGCCTGTTCGCGGCCCTGGGCATCCATATCGGATGCTATGTCCACGTCGTCGCGGCAGCCGTCGGTCTGTCGGCGCTGTTTCATGCGGTGCCGGTGCTTTATGTGGTGATGAAGCTGGTCGGGGCAGCCTATCTGATCTGGCTGGGCCTGAGCATGATTCGCCGGGGGCAGCTTGGGGCCGCGATGCCGCACCCCGCGCAGGTCAGCCGCCGCCGTGCGTTTGCCGAGAGCATTGCGGTCGAGGTGCTCAATCCCAAGGTGGCGCTGTTTTTCGTGGCGTTCCTGCCCCAGTTCGTCGATCCGGCAGGCACATTGCCGGTCTGGGCTCAGATCCTGGTGCTGGGCACGGTGGTGAACATGATGTTCACCTCGGCCGATCTGATCTGCGTGGCGATGGCGGGCGCTGTGACCGAGCGCCTGGGCCGATCAAGCCGTGTTCAGGCCGCCACGCGCCGTTTGGGCGGCGGCCTGCTGGTCGGGCTGGGGGTTCATCTGGGCCTGCAGCGTTCGACGTGAGAGCGGGGTAAGGGCTTTGTTCGGCCGTGCCCCGACGTGCCTTAGGCGCGGCCTTTGTAGATGTCGACCAGCTTGCCCAGCATCTCCAGCGCCTCGCCCCGCTCGCGCTGGAACGTGTTGCGCCCGATGATGGACCCGTTTCCGCCCCCGTCGCGAATCGCGCGGGCGTCGTCATATACGCTGTTGGCGCCCTTTTTGGAGCCGCCCGAAAAGACCACGATCCGGCGCCCGTTGAACGAGGACTTCATCACATCCGCCACGCGCGCGGCCTGGCTGGCGATATCGATTTTCTCGGCCTCATAGACCGCCTTGGCCTCTTTCAGGCTCAGGTGATCGGTGGACAACTTGACCTTGATGATATGCGCGCCCAGTAGGGCGGCGATCTGGGCCGCATAGGCACTGATGTCGGCAGCCGTTTCGCCATCCTTGTCCAGCGCCTCGCCGCGCGGATAGGACCAGATGACGGTGGCGATGCCCTTGGCGGCGGCCTCTTCCCGCATCATCGCGATGTCCGAGAACATGTCCAATGCGGCCGAGGACCCGGGATAGATTGTAAATCCGATCGCAGCACAGCCCAGCCGCAGCGCGTCGTCCACACTGGCCGTGATGGCCTGAGTCTTGGGCGCCTCGGACGGGATCAGCGAATTGGCCGAGTTCACCTTCAGGATCGTCGGGATCTGGCCTGCGAAGGTGTCGGCCCCAGCCTCGATCATGCCCAGCGGTGCGGCATAGGCGTTCAGGCCCGCATCGATGGCCAACTGATAGTGATAGTGCGGGTCGTAGGCGGGCGGGTTGGGCGCAAAGGACCGCGCGGGCCCGTGTTCGAATCCCTGGTCCACGGGCAGGATGATCATCTTTCCGGTGCCGCCCAGCTTGCCGGTCATCAGGATCCGGTTCAGGTTCGCCTTAACCCCCGGCGGCGCGCCTTCATAGTTGGACAGGATCTTCTGGACGATGCGCGTGGATTTCATGGTATCTCCCCAAACGATGGTTGCGCCGCGGGCCTGCGGCGACCCCCGTCCCATACCGCTCAAAATGGGTCAATAAAAGGGCGTCACATCGTCCCAAAGGCATTTCGCGCGATTTTCGCGGCCAATGGGCGGGTCAGGATACGGGCCATCCAGGCCGCACTCTGGTTCATCAGGCCCGGTGTTGCCACCGCGCGGCCGGTAAGTGCCGCGGAATAGCCCAGCTCGGCAACCGATGCGGCCGAAGCGATCTGGCCGGATTTGAGAAAGCGCACATTCTCCATCTTGGCGTCCGAGAAGAAATTCGACTGCGTGGCTCCCGGGCAGAGCGCTGTCACAGTGACGCCGGTGCCGGAAAACTCCTCTCGCAGCGCGACCGACAGGCTGAGCACATAGGCCTTGGTTGCGTGGTAGACCGCCATCGAGGGGCCGGGGATGAACCCCGCGACCGAGGCGACGTTCAGGATCCGCCCGTCGCCGTGGCCCGCCATATGGGGGGCTGCCAGCTTGCACAACTCGGTCAGGGCCGTGATGTTGACGTCGATCGAGGTCCGCTCGCGCGCCCAGTCGGCCGTCAGGAACGGCCCGTGGCTGCCAAGGCCCGCGTTATTCATCAGAAAATTGATCTGCCGGTCTTCGGCGGTGGCCTCGGCCCACAGGCGCGCGGCCTCGCCCCCGACCCCCAGATCGGCCGGGATGGTGATCACGTCAACACCATGGGCCTCGCGGATCTCGTCCGCCGCCGCGGCCAGGTTGTCCCGGGATCGCGCCGTCAGAATGACATTGCGCCGGTTGCGCGCCGCGACATGGGCAAGCGCCAGGCCGATGCCGACCGATCCGCCAGTGACAAGCGTGTACTTCATGATCCCATTCCCCTGTTCCAATGTCTCTCTGAAACAGATAGGGGCGGGGACGGGGGTGCGCTAGCCCAGGGCGGCGACGCCGGGCAGGGTCTTGCCTTCCAGCCATTCCAGGAAAGCGCCGCCTGCGGTCGAGATATAGGAAAAATCCTCGGCCGCGCCGCTGCCGTTCAGGGCCGCGACGGTATCGCCGCCGCCTGCCACCGACAACAACTTGCCCTCGCGCGTCAGACGCGCGGCCTCGAGCGCGGCGGCATCGGTCGCGGCATTGAAGGGCGGGATCTCGAACGCGCCCAGCGGGCCGTTCCAAACCAGCGTCTTTGCCTCGGCAAAGGCGGCTTTGACCACCTCGACCGCAGCCGGACCCGCATCCAGGATCATCGCGTCGGGCGGGCAGGCATCGGCGGCCACCGTTTGTGCCGCCGCCCCCGCCTTGAACTCGCGCGCCACGACCACATCGCCGGGCAGGATCAGGCGGCAGGCTTTTTTCTCGGCGGCGGCCATGATGTCCTGAGCGGTCGGCACCAGGTCATGTTCGGCCAGCGACTTGCCCACGTCGAGGCCCTGGGCGGCAAGGAACGTGTTGGCCATGCCCCCGCCGATGACGATGGCATCGACCCGGTCGATCAGGTTGCCCAGCAGGTCCAGCTTGGTCGGGACCTTGGCCCCGCCCACAACCGCGACCACCGGGCGCTGAGGCGTTGCCAGCGCGCCCTCCAGCGCCTTCAGTTCCGCCTCCATCAGACGACCGGCGCAGGCGGGCAGGCGTTCGGCCAACAGTGTGGTCGAGGCGTGGGCCCGGTGCGCGGCAGAAAATGCGTCATTGCAGAAGATGTCCCCCAACGCGGCCAACTGATCGGCAAAACCTGGATCGCCGGCCTCTTCGCCCGGATGAAAGCGGGTGTTTTCCAGCAGCAGCACCTTGCCCGGTTCCAGGGCTTCGACAGCCACCTCGGCCACATCGCCGATGCAGTCATCGGCGAAATTGACCTCGCGCCCCAGTATGCGTTCCAGCGTCGAGCGGGTGATGTCCAGGCTCATGTCGGGATTGAACTGGCCCTTGGGGCGTCCGAAATGGGCCAGCAGGATGGGCTTGCCGCCTTCGGCCAGGATGGCGTCGATGGTGGGTTTGATCCGCTCGATCCTTGTGGCGTCGGTCACCTCGCCCGCCTCGACGGGTACATTGATGTCGACCCGCACCAGCACGCGCTGGTCTGCAAGGTCCATATCGTCGAGTGTCTTCCACGCCATCTGGTCCCCCTGGCCGACACCGGCCTTCCATCGTCTTCAAATATCCCCGCCGGGCGCGCCCGGCAGTGCCCACATGGCCTAACGCCAGAACGCCATCCAGTCGGTCAACCGCCACAGCGCGCGGATCACCCACAATCGCGCCGCGCCGTCGGCCCACAGCTGATCCGCCACCGCCAGTCCAGCGGCCAGGATCAGGACCAGCGCCGCGCCGCGCGGGCCCATGGCCTAGAGCAGGCTTTCGACCTTGGCCGCCACAGCATCTGCGGTGATGCCGAAATGCGGGTACAGATCGCCCGCCGGGGCCGAGGCGCCAAAGCCATCCATGCCAATGAACCCCGACTTGGCCTCGGTTCCGCGCTCGCCCATCAGCCAGCGGTCCCAGCCCTGACGGATGCCGGCCTCGACCGCCACGCGGACCGCGCCGCGCGGCAGGATCCGGGCACGGGTCTTGGGGTCCATGGCCTCGAACCGCTCCATGCAAGGCACCGA
>CAYWND010000236.1:0-5082 GCA_964459085.1 uncultured Oceanibium sp.
TGGCGGAGAGAGAGGGATTCGAACCCTCGATACGGTTGCCCGTATACACACTTTCCAGGCGTGCGCCTTCGACCACTCGGCCACCTCTCCGTGCGAGGGGTTGGATATACCCAACCACCCCGCTTTGGCAAGTGTCCCTGTCAGGCCAAAAGCACCGATATCCGGCGGTTTCGTTTTCCCTTCTTCTCGATCTTACCAAGCCTTACGGGGCCGATTTCCGAGGTACGACGAACATGGGTCCCACCACAGGGCTGCAGATCAACGGGGGCAGGGCCGTCCCCGATACGCACCAGCCGTATACGCCCCTTCCCTCGGGGCGGCGCGACCGAGATCGTCTTGACCAGTCCGGGGTTCGCATCAAGCTCGGCATCCGTGATCCATTGCTCGGTTACCGGATGATCTTCAAGGATCAGGGCATTCAGTTGGTCCTCGATCGCCTGCCTGTCCTCAGGCGCATCCGGCATATCGAAATCGAGCCGCCCCTTTTCGTGCGTGATCTGACCACCGGTAACCGGCAGCGGGACCACGACCGACAGCAGGTGCAGGCAGGTATGCAACCTCATGCAGCGTAGCCGGCGCTCCCAGTCCAGGGTCTGGGTCACTTCGGTTCCCTCGGCAGGCAGAGTCGCTGTATCCTGAGGAACAAGAACGGGGCCTTCATCACTGGCCACCGTTGTCGCAATCGGAAGACGCTGGTCACCCCAAGAAATCTCGCCTGCGTCCCCTGCCTGACCGCCCCCGGTCGGATAGAACAGCGGCGCATCCAGTGTGATCCCGCCGCGGTCGTTTACGGTGACGACACGTGCGGGCGCGGACGACAGATAGGGGTCTTTGCGATACAGCAGGTCAACCATGATCTAGGCCTCGACCTCTTCAAATACCGTGGGCACATCGCGCGATGGTCTGGCCAGGAAATGCGGCAAGGGCAGACCCTTGGAGTTCAGAAAATCGGGGTTGTAGATTTTGCCCGAATACCGCGTGCCATAGTCGCACAGGATCGTCACGATCGTGTGCCCGGGGCCCAGGTCGCGTGCCAGCCGCACCGCACCCGCCATGTTGATCCCGGTCGAGCCACCCATGCACAACCCCTCGTATTCGAGAAGATCATGGATCAGCGGCAGCGCTTCGCTGTCGGGGATGTTATAGGCGTGGTCGACCTCCAATCCCTCCAGGTTTGCTGTGATCCGCCCCTGCCCGATCCCCTCGGTCAGCGAGCCCCCTTCGGCCTTGAGCGAGCCATGGGCATAGTGGTGCCAAAGGGCCGAACCGTCCGGGTCTGCGATCCCGATCCGGACATCCGGCTTTTTGGCGCGCAACCCCTGTGCAACACCGGCCAGCGTACCGCCCGATCCGCATGCACAAACGAACCCATCGACCTTGCCACCCGTCTGTTCCCAGATTTCGGGCGCAGTGGTGTCCACATGCGCCTGCCGGTTCGCCGTATTGTCGAACTGGTTGGCCCATATCGCACCGTTCGGGTCGGTTGCGTCGATCGCCTTGGCCAGACGTTCGGAATACCGGACGTAGTTGTTGGGGTTCTTGTAAGGCTTGGCCGGAACCTCTACCAATTCCGCGCCAGCCACCCGGATCATGTCTTTCTTTTCCTGGCTTTGCGTATCCGGGATCACGATCACCGTCCGGTACCCCATCGATGCACCCAGCAGAGCCAGCCCGATCCCGGTGTTCCCTGCGGTCCCTTCGACAATCGTTCCGCCAGGGCGCAGCGATCCGTCCGCCTCGGCCGCGCGGATGATCGACAGCGCGGCGCGGTCCTTGACTGACTGGCCGGGATTCATGAACTCGGCCTTGCCGTAGATATTGCACCCTGTCGCCTTGGAAATGGCATTCAAACGGATCAGAGGCGTGTTTCCGACGGCAGCGGCGAGATCTGGGGCGGTAATCATGGTGTCCTCGGCAGGAAATTGCGCTCTGGGAACCTAGTCTTGCGCCCGCGCCTCTGCAACAGGGGTTTGCTGCCCCTAGCAACCAGGTGAGCCGCAAAAAAGGGTGGACCCGTCAGGTTTTTTCGTGCCTTTTTGGGAAATCGGACCATCTGAGTGATCCGAAGGGGACATCCCAGCGTAAAGATAAATAGACACGGGTAGTTTTTGGGGATCAGGTGGCGAAACGCATGGCGCAAGCGCATCCCAGCAACGAACAATTGGCCGCATATGCAAGCGGCGCGCTGTCAGAGGGTATGAACCTTCTGGTCGCGTCGCATCTGACGTATTGCGCCGAATGCCGCGAGAAGGTTGCGCAGTTCGAAGTTGTTGGCGCATCGGCGCTGACCGAACAAGATATAGCCAACGATATCCGGCCGCCGTCACTGGACGCGGCCTTTGCCGCGTTGGATGCCCCCGCAACTGAAAGCCGGATCGTACCCGATCCCGGCACCCCCCTGCCCTTTCCCATCCGCGCCGAGGTAGGTGCCAAGGTCGATGACCTGAAGTGGAAGTTCCGCCTGCCCGGATTGCACGAATGCGAGCTTGAGGGGTTTGACGGCGAACAGGTCAGCCTGCTGCGCGCCAAACCGGGAACCCGCATCTTGCATCACACTCATGAAGGGGACGAGGCAACTCTGATCCTGACCGGCCAGATGGAAGACGACGGGATCGTCTATGGCGTGGGCGATGTTGCGATCGCGGATCACAATGACAACCATCGCCCCCAGATCGTGGGCGACGAGGTGTGCTACTGCCTGATTGTCATGAGCGGCAGTATGAGGTTCACCGGCCCCGTCGGGCGCGCCCTGAATATACTATCGAGGTAGACAATGCTAAGCAGGCGCAAGCTTCTTGGCTGCGGCGCCGCCGTGGCCGCCATACCGTTGTTCCCCATTCCTGCCGTCGCGGCCTCCAAGGCCACTCGGACGTTCGACCTCTTTCGCGCAGATCGACGGATCGGGTCAAAATCCCTGACAGTAGAACGGTCCGGATCTATTGTGGCGGTCTCGATAGAAATCGACATAAAGGTCCGCATTCTGGGCATTCCGGCCTACAGCTACGCCTTGCGCAGCAACGAGCGGTGGGACCGGGGTCGGCTGATGCGGCTGGAAGCGGCAACAAATGACAACGGAACGTCCGAGCGGGTCAGCGCCACGCGCCGCGATGGTGGTGTCGCCGTAGAGGGCACCGGATACACCGGCCTCGTTAAGGGGAACCCGGGCACCACGACCTATTGGTCGCGCGCGTTTCTCGAACGTCCGGTTTGGATATCCACTCAGTCCGGCCTGCCGATGCGGATCTCCGCACAAAGGGCGGGCATGGACACAATCTTCACCGCGGATGGCGCAAGGATCGACGCGACACGCTGGCAGATTCGCGGCGACATTGGCGAGTTGGACCTTTTCTACGATGCCGCGGGCGAGTGGGTCGGCAGCAATTTCGAAGCCAAGGGCGAAAAGGCCGGGTTCCGACTGCGAAACAGGGGCGGATCGCTCTCGAGCCTCTGGATCGGCTGATGAGCGTCTTTTCCAAGGTGATGTCACCAGGCGACGGCGCCGCCTGGATCACTGGCGCGTCTGGTGGCATCGGCAAGGCGGTGGCCCTGGCGCTGGCCGAAAAGGGATGGACCGTCTTTGCGACCGCCCGAAGCGTCGATGCTTTAGCCGCGCTCGAGGTCGCGGGCCAGTCAACCCCCGGACAGATCATACCTTTGCCTGGCGATGTCACCGACACGGGTTCGATGGCAGAGTGCGTGGGCACGATCACGTCACAGGGCCCACTGGCACTGGCGATCCTGAATGCGGGCATCTACACACCGATGCGCGCCATCAACTTCGACGCGCAGACCGCGCGCGACATGATCGAGGTCAATCTGATCGGCGTGACAAACACGCTGGCCCCGGTTCTGGAGGCCATGCGGGCGCAAGGTACTGGCCACATCGCTGTCACATCCTCGGTCGCGGGCTATCGCGGCCTGCCCGATGCGGCGGCCTATTCCGCCACCAAGGCCGGGCTGATCGCCATGTGCGAGGCGTTGGCCATGGACCTGGTCGATCTGGGGATACGCATTTCGGTGATCAATCCAGGCTTTGTCGAAACCGCCGCGACCTCGGTCAATACGTTCGAAATGCCATTTCTGATGCAACCCGAAGAGGCCGCGCAGCGAATTGTAGACGGCCTGGGCCAGCCGGGGTTCGAGATCCGCTTTCCCCGCCGGTTTGCGATCCTGTTGCGTTTGATAGGCCTTTTGCCAAACCGCGCCTACATCTGGACCGTCCGCAAGCTGCTGCGCTGGAACGGGGCCGAGGCCCCCTAGACCGAGCGCTCCACCTCCGCGCGCGCCTGGCCTTGGACTGTCGCATCGACAGGAAAACGCCACATCATCCACACCGCCACCAGTTTCAACACGATGGGGACACCGGCATATAGCAGGCTAAGCGCCAGCAGCGCAAAGTCGTCGTTCAGGGCCCCGGTCTCGGCCGAGAAGCCGGTCATATCCAGCAGCACCAGCGCCAGGCCACCCGCAAGCGCAAGGGCCATCTTGCTGGCCAGGGACCACAGTGCAAAAAAAGCGCCCGTACGCTGCTGGCCCGACTGCGCCGTATCCAGGTCTACCAGATCCGCCTGCATCGCGGATGGTAGCGCCAGATCCGCCCCCAAGGCCGCGCCGGACAGCACGCTGATGACCGCAAAGGCTGCGACATCGCCCTCGCCCAGAAACAGCGCGGCGGAAAAGATTGCTACGGCATAGATCATGGCCAGACACCACAGGCGATGTTTGCTGATCCGCCGAAGTGCCCAGATCCAGAACGGCGCCGCCAGAACCGCAGCCCCGAAATAGAGGATCAGCAGCGGTCCTGCAGCGTCCGGCGCCCCCAGGCGATAACTGACAAAGAATATGAACAGCGTCGCTGGCAAAGCATTGGCCGCCCCATTGATGAAGTAGGCCGCCAATAATCTCGCAAAGACCGGACGATTGCGCATCACCGTCAGCAGATTGCCCAGCGCGGGCCCCTGACGGCTGTGGTCCACAGGTTCCGGGACAACCCACAGGCAGGCGACCACCGATGCTGGCAGAACAACCACAATGTAGGCGGCCACCAGCATCATGCCCGCCGCCGTGTAGGGAAAGAGTGTA